>JBBSRS010000065.1:0-9288 GCA_038242795.1 Burkholderiales bacterium | reverse complement strand
GGCGGGAGAAAGCCTGCTGCACCATGCGCGTTCGGTGCTGTTCAGCCTGGAGAAAATGCAGGGCGAACTGAGTGAATATGCCGACGGCGTTCGCGGGCATGTGCGGGTGCATGCCAGCATCTCGGCGATCGTGCAGTTTCTGCCCGAGGACCTGGGCGACTTCATACGCCAGCATGCTGAAATCAAGATCGACCTCGAAGAGCATCTGAGCACGGAGGTGATTCGCGCTGTACAGGAAGGCGCAGCCGACCTGGGCGTGTGCAATACCGCCCACGGCATCGGCGCACTGCAGACCCGGCCCTACCGCCATGACAAGCTGGTGCTGGTCGTTCCCAAAGGGCATGCGCTGCTGGCGCAAAAAGCGCTCCATTTCGAGGCGGCGCTGGACCATGACCAGGTCGGCCTGCATTCCAACAGTTCGATTTACCTGGCCATGCGCCAGGCGGCGGCGGCGGTGGGCCGCACCATCAAGCTGCGCATCCATGTGACGGGCCTGGATGCGATGTGCCGCATGATCCACAATGGACTGGGCGTTGGCGTGATGCCGCAGCGCGCTTTTGAACTGATGCATGGCGTGGGCGAACTCGAATCCGTGGCCTTGCTCGACGACTGGGCGGACCGCCGGATCGAACTGGTGGCGCGCGATTTTTCCACCCTGCCGCTGACCGCCCGGCTGCTGGTGGACCACCTTTCAAGCCAGGCATCCGGCCTCTAAAATTACCAAAAGACCACGAAGGAAAAACCATGGGACGCACCCTTTACGACAAAATCTGGGACGAGCACGTCGTTCACACCGAAGAAGACGGCACCTCGATTCTTTATATCGACCGCCACCTGGTCCATGAAGTGACCAGCCCGCAAGCCTTTGAAGGCCTGCGTGAAGCCGGCCGCAAGGTCTGGCGCATCAGTTCCATCGTCGCCACCGCCGACCACAACACGCCGACCACCGGCTGGGAACTGGGTTACGACGGGATCACCGACCTGGTCAGCAAGGAACAGATCACCACGCTGGACAGCAACATCAAGGAATTCGGCGCTGCGGCTTTCTTTCCGTTCATGTCCCGGCGCCAGGGCATCGTGCATGTCATCGGCCCTGAAAACGGCGCCACCCTGCCCGGCATGACCGTCGTCTGCGGCGACTCGCACACCTCCACCCATGGCGCTTTTGGTGCGCTGGCCCACGGCATTGGCACCAGCGAGGTCGAGCATGTGATGGCGACGCAAACCCTGCTGGCCAAGAAGGCCAAGAACATGCTCATCAAAGTCGAAGGCAAGTGCGCACCCGGCGTGACGGCCAAGGATATCGTGCTGGCCATCATCGGCAAGATCGGCACGGCGGGCGGCACCGGCTACACCATCGAATTTGCCGGCTCGGCGATCCGGGCGCTCAGCATGGAAGGCCGCATGACGGTCTGCAACATGGCGATTGAAGGGGGTGCGCGCGCCGGCCTGGTCGCCGTGGATGCCAAAACGATCGAGTACCTCAAGGGCCGGTTGCTGGCCCCTGGCACTGATTCCAAAACCGGCAAGTTCGTTGGTGGTCCTGAATGGGACATGGCCGCACGTTACTGGACCACTCTGCATTCTGATGCCGATGCGGCATTTGATGCCGTGGTGGAACTCGATGCCAGCCAGATCCTGCCGCAGGTGAGCTGGGGCACATCGCCCGAAATGGTGCTGTCGATTGAAGACCGCGTGCCGGACCCGGAAAAGGAAAAAGACGCCAACAAGCGCGGCGCCATCGAACGCGCGCTGACCTACATGGGTCTGGAGCCCGGCAAGGCGCTGAACGACCTGTACATCGACAAGGTGTTCATCGGTTCGTGCACCAACAGCCGCATTGAAGACATGCGTGAAGCGGCCGCCGTCATCAAGAAAATCGGCCAGAAAGTGGCCAAAAACGTCAAGCTGGCCATGGTGGTTCCCGGCTCGGGTTTGGTCAAGGAACAGGCCGAACGCGAAGGCCTGGACAAGATTTTCATCGCCGCCGGTTTCGAGTGGCGCGAGCCCGGCTGCTCGATGTGCCTGGCGATGAACGCCGACCGGCTGGAGCCAGGCGAGCGCTGTGCCTCCACCAGCAACCGCAACTTTGAAGGCCGGCAAGGCGCCGGCGGCCGCACCCACCTTGTGAGCCCGGCCATGGCCGCTGCTGCCGCCGTGCATGGCCACTTCGTGGATGTGCGCCAGTTTGCCTAGGCCGCGCCATGGGCATCGTTTTGTTGTTGGTCGCGCTCTTTGTGGCGGTCGTCGCTTTCCACATCACCCAGTGGTTGTTGCGCGGAAAAAGCTGGGCGTCGTGGCAAAAGTGGCTGATGGCCTGGGGCTCGGCCCTCGCATTTGGCGCTGCCGGTTTTGGCGCCGCGGTTTTGGCCTTTAGAACGCCCTCGGGGCATTTTTAGAAAATTAGCATATGAATAAGTTCACCCTGCACACCGGCCTTGTGGCCCCGATGGACCGCGAAAACGTCGACACCGACGCGATCATTCCGAAGCAGTTTTTGAAGTCGATCAAGAAGACCGGCTTCGGCCCGAATCTGTTCGACGCCTGGCGCTATCTCGATCCGGGCGAGCCAGGCCAGGACCCGACCAGTCGCCAACCCAACCCCGACTTCGTGCTGAACCAGCCGCGCTACGCCGGCGCCTCGGTGCTGATCGCACGCCGCAACTTCGGCTGTGGCTCGTCGCGCGAACACGCGCCGTGGGCGCTGGACCAGTACGGCTTTCGGGCGATCATCGCGCCGAGCTATGCCGACATCTTTTTCAACAACAGCTTCAAGAGTGGCCTGCTGCCCATCGTTCTGCCCGAAGCGCAAGTGGCCCAGTTGTTTGACGAAGTGGCTGCCTTTCCGGGCTACCAGCTCACCATCGACCTGGAACGCCAGGTCATCGTCAAGCCGCAAGGCGAAGAACTGCCGTTCGACGTGCAGGCTTTCCGCAAATACTGCCTGCTCAATGGCTTTGACGACATCGGCCTGACCTTGCTGCAAAGCGACAAGATCAAGGCCTTTGAAGCCGAACGGCTGGCGGCCAAGCCCTGGTTAAACCACACGGTCGCTGGTTAATACAAATAAACAGTCAAATCATGCTGTTTCGCATGCCAGACGGGCGCAAGCAGCTATAAAAAAAAGAGTAAAAATGAACATCGCAATTCTTCCTGGTGACGGCATCGGCACCGAAATCGTCGCTGAAGCGGTCAAGGTGCTCAACGCTTTGGACCTGAAATTTGAAACTGAAACCGCGCTGGTGGGCGGCGCCGCCTACGACGCGCACGGCCACCCGCTGCCCGAAGCCACGCTCAAGCTGGCCAAAGATGCCGACGCCATCCTGTTCGGCGCAGTCGGTGACTGGAAATACGACACGCTGGACCGCCCGTTGCGCCCCGAGCAAGCCATTTTGGGCCTGCGCAAAAACCTCGGCCTGTTCGCCAACTTCCGCCCCGCCATCTGCTACCCGCAACTGGTCGATGCGTCGAGCCTGAAGCGCGAGCTGGTGTCGGGCCTGGACATCCTGATCATTCGCGAGTTGACCGGCGACATTTACTTCGGCCAGCCGCGCGGCCGCCGCATTGCAACGGATGGCCACTTCCCCGGTGCCGAAGAAGCCTTCGACACCATGCGCTATTCGCGCCCGGAGATCGAGCGCATCGCGCATGTCGCTTTCCAGGCCGCCCGCAAGCGCGGCAAACGCGTCACCAGCGTCGACAAGGCCAATGTGCTGGAAACCTTCCAGCTCTGGAAAGACGTGGTGACTGAAATCGGTCTTCAGTACCCCGATGTGGCGCTCGACCACATGTATGTGGACAACGCCGCCATGCAACTGGTCAAGGCACCGAAGAAATTCGACGTGGTGGTCACCGGCAACATGTTTGGCGACATTTTGAGTGACGCCGCCGCCATGCTGACCGGCTCCATCGGCATGCTGCCTTCGGCCAGCCTGAACGACAAGAATCAGGGCCTGTACGAACCCAGCCACGGCAGCGCCCCCGACATTGCCGGCAAAGGCGTGGCAAATCCGCTGGCGACCATTTTGAGCGCCGCCATGATGCTGCGCTTCAGCCTGGGCCAGCCGGAAGCCGCCCTCCGCATCGAAAAAGCCGTGGACGCCGTGCTGACGCAAGGCCTGCGCACGCCAGACATTTACAGCGAAGGCACGACGAAAGTCGGCACGGTGGAAATGGGCGCTGCGGTGGTGAAGGCATTGGGCTGAAGCGTGCCATGCCTTTTTCTGCTCGCCACCACGCTTTGGCGCCGTGTCAGCCAGTGAAAAGGCAGCCGTCGTTACAATAAGCGGATGTGCAAAAGCCTTGTCGCCGTCAACTTTCCTGCTGCTTTGCTGGCAGGATGCGGCGCACCGTCTTTTGCCCACACCACCCCAACGACCACCATTAAAGGCTGACAAGCCCGGTTCGTCGTGCCCTCCGGCCCGATGAGCCGGGCCAAAAAGCCGATTTTTTCGTACTTTTTAAGGGCAACCCCATGAAACTCAAAGGCAATCTCACAGGACTCGTCGGCTGGCGCGGCATGGTCGGCTCGGTCCTGATCGACCGCATGCAGGCCGAAGGCGACTTCGAACTGATCGAACCGGTTTTCTTCTCGACTTCAAACGCAGGCGGCCAAGCCCCGGCGCAGGCGAAGAACGAAACAACCCTGCAAGACGCCTTTGACATCGACGCCCTCAAAAAGTGCGACATCATCCTGAGCACGCAAGGCGGCGACTACACCTCGGAGGTGTTCCCAAAACTGCGCGCCGCCGGCTGGACCGGCCACTGGATTGATGCGGCCTCAACCCTGCGCATGAACGACGACGCGGTCATCGTGCTGGACCCGGTGAATCTGCCCGTCATCCAGAACGCGCTGGCCAAGGGCGGCAACAACTGGGTCGGCGGCAACTGCACCGTCAGCTGCATGCTGATGGGCGTGGGCGCGCTGTACAAGGCCGGACTGGTCGAATGGATGACCAGCATGACGTACCAGGCGGCGTCCGGCGGCGGCGCGCAGCACATGCGCGAGTTGCTGAACCAGTACGGCACGCTCAACAGCGAAGTCAAGGCGTTGCTGGACGACCCTAAATCGGCCATTCTTGAAATCGACCGCCGTATTCTGGCGAAGCAACAGTCGTTGACCGCCAGTGAAACCGCCAACTTCGGCGTTCCCCTGGGCGGCAGCCTGATTCCCTGGATCGACAAGGACCTGGGCGATGGCATGAGCAAGGAAGAATGGAAAGGCGGCGCCGAAACCAACAAGATCCTGGGCCAGGGCGCCAGCTTCGGCACCGCCGAAACGCCGGTTGACGGCTTTTGCGTTCGCATTGGCGCGATGCGTTGCCACAGCCAGGCGTTGACCTTCAAACTCAAAAAGGATGTCCCGCTGGCTGACATCGAGGCCCTGATTGCCGCTGACAACGCCTGGGTCAAAGTGGTACCCAATACGCGGGAGGCTTCGATCAAGGACCTGACCCCGGTGGCAGTGACGGGAACCATGCAAATCCCGGTCGGACGCCTGCGCAAACTGGCCATGGGACCGGAATACCTGGGGGCCTTCACCGTGGGCGACCAGTTGCTCTGGGGCGCTGCAGAGCCGCTGCGCCGTATGCTGCGCATCTTGATCGAGTCTTGAATCCCCGTTTTCAGGCAACGGGTCACCTACAATCCTGAAAGCCAGCCGGCGAGTCGATGGCGTTGTCTTCAAGCAACGAATACATCCCGGCTGCTGGCTGTTCGATTAAAGTATCAAAACTTAAGCATTGTGCTAACTTGTCAGTGGCAGACCTTGATGGTAAGGTTGTTTTTCAAAAATTAGCCTCAAGGTTTTTGTGCGCTCAAGCTCTCAAACGTTTCAATCAGACCGAGCCCCAGAAGCTCAGAACTTCATGAACCATCCCGGTCGCTGGCGTATTGGTGCCATGGCAAGTGCAATCGCCCTGCTTGGTTGCCTGGCAAGCCTTGAAGCGCATGCCGTGGCGCTTGGACGCATCACGGTTCAGTCCGCCTTGGGTGAATCCCTTCGGGCTGAAATCGACATCTCCGACCTCAGTCCCGACGAGGCCTCCAGCCTGCGGGTCGGTGTGGCCGGGGCTGAGGTTTTCAGGGCGGCTGGTCTGGAATATTCCGCTGCCGCCTCGGGACTCGATGTCCGGCTCCAACGACGCCCGGATGGCAGGCCCTATTTGCGACTGACCAGCAACCGTGCCATCGGCGAGCCCTTTGTGGACTTGGTTCTGGAGGCCCGATGGGCTTCCGGACGTGTCACCCGCGATTACACGATGCTGTTTGATCCCCCGAACCTGCGAAACAACAGCGCTCCACTGGTGTCGTCGGCACCGGTGCTGCCCCGCGAGCCCGTGGTCGTAGCCCCCCTTCCTTCCAGACAGGACACGCCAGTGTCAAGTGCCCGGCCTGCAGTCCGCACGGCGCCCGCAGCTTCCAGGCCGCAAGCAGTCAGGACACTTCCTGACCAAAGCTCTTCCGGCGCCCGCCAGGTCACGGTCAGGCCCGGAGACAATGCCAGCAGGATTGCGGCGCAGAACAAACCGTCCAGCGTGTCGCTCGACCAGATGCTGGTGGCCCTTCTCAAGGGAAATCCTGACGCATTCGTTGGTGGCAACATCAACCTGATCAAATCCGGCGCCGTGGTGGATATTCCCGACGAACAGGCAGCCAATGCGCTCTCCCCGGGAGATGCCAGGCAGACCCTCCTGGCCCAAAGCCGGGATTTCAACACTTTTCGCCGCAAGCTGGCCGGCGGCGTGCCGGCGACCCAACCAGACACTGCAGACCGCCAGGCGGATGGCAAGGTGCAGACCCGGGTTGACGACCGCGCCCAAGCCAGCACCGCCCCCGACCGCCTGACGCTTTCAAAAGGCGCCGTTCAGGGCATACCGTCAGGCGAACAGGCCGCCAGGGATGCCGCAAGCCGAACCGCAGACGCTTCCAAAAATAGCAACTTGCCAACGCCACAGGCTGCCAGCCCCGAAGCAGGCAGCACAACGCCAGGCGTGCCGGTTGCAGGTGCCAGCGCTGCGCCCTCTGCCGCGCCTGCCATTGCGGCATCGCCAGCGCTGATGTCGTCGAGCGCCGCAGAGACCGCAGCCGGCATTTCAGCCGTTTCCGAGGCTCCGGCCCAGGAACCTGTGCCATTGGCCAGCGCGCCCGCGCCGCTGGTGTCCGCCCCCGTGAGCCAGCAGCCTGCGCTGACAGCGCCGCCCGTAGATGATTCCGAACCTGGAATGATCACCTGGATCGCAGACAACTCGCTGCTGTTGGGCGGGGGTGTCCTGCTGGCATTGCTGGCGGGCCTGGGCTTTGCGCGCTACCGGAAAAACAAAGAGACCGATCTTGCGGACAGTTCATTTCTGGACAGCCGCCTGCAGCCAGACTCGTTCTTTGGCGCCAGTGGTGGGCAGCTTGTCGACACGAGCGCAAGCCGTGCGGCAAGGTCATCTTCGATGGCTTATTCGCCCAGCCAGCTGGATGCAGCGGGCGATGTGGACCCGGTGGCCGAAGCCGATGTCTACCTTGCCTATGGCCGCGACCAGCAGGCTGAAGAAATCCTCAAGGAAGCGTTGCGCAGCCACCCGGCGCGCCTGGCCATTCATAGCAAACTGCTGGAAATCTATGCCAAGCGGCGCGACCACAAGGCCTTTGAAAATGCAGCCCTGCCAGCGTTCAAGCTGACGGGAGGCCATGGCGCGGAGTGGTCCTTTATCAGCCAGCTGGGTCGGGAACTGGAGCCAAGCAATTCCATGTACCAGTCTGGCGCCAACTTCTCGGCCAGTCCGGTGGAAGGACGCAACTCAGCGCTGGTGCCCCTGAGCGGCACTGTTCCGCAGGCCCTGGCTGGATTGGCGCCTGCTGCCAAAAAGCCACAGCCGATGGACCTGGACCTGGATCTCGATTTCCCGGCAGGCGTGGCCTCTTCGGGATTGACCCCACTTGCGCCGACACCATCCAAACCGATGGCAGCAGCGGTTGCCCTCGACGATCCAGGCCAAAATGCCGAACCGATGCCAGACATGGCCATTCCATCGGCTTTTCTGGACCTGGATTTGAACCTGGACGATGTACCCGACCTGGCGCCAGTGGCCGCGCCCCAACACCCGTCGGCAAAACTGCCCGCTTCGGGGTTTGACCCGATTTCCAATAGCCTGGACTTCACCCCCGAGCCTTTCATCGCACCGAAAGCGCCGATTGCGCCGACAGCGCCTGCCATGCACAGCGGCATGCTGGAGTTTGATCTGGATTCTCTTTCGCTGGACCTGGGCCCGACCACCAAACCTCCTGCAGGTGTGGCGACTGAACCGGAAAAAGATCCGCTTGAAATCAAGTTTTTGCTGGCTGAGGAATTCCGCATCCTGGGCGACGCGGAAGGTGCCAGGTCGCTGGCGGACGAGGTCGTGGCCCATGCCAGGGGTCCCTTGAAATTCAAGGCACAGGCGTTTCTCAATACCTTGTCGTGAATCCCGCTTGAAGCACCGGCATCCATCAACAGGACGGCATCGGTGAGGATTGCGCTCGGCATCAGCTACAGCGGCAGCGCTTACCAAGGCTGGCAAAGCCAGTTGTCCGGCAACACCGTCCAGGACCAACTGGAAAAGGCCTTGAGCCGGTTTGCCGTGCAGCCGGTTCGCGTCATGTGTGCCGGACGCACCGATGCCGGCGTTCACGCGCTGATGCAGGTCGCGCACTTCGACACCGCTCTGCAGCGCGAAACGGCTTCCTGGGTGCGTGGCACCAATGCTTTTTTACCCCGCGACATTGCAGTGCAGTGGGCACAGCCGGTGCCCGATGCATTTCATTCGCGCGCCAGCGCCATTGCACGCCGGTACGCCTACGTGGTGCTGGAGTCGCCTGTGCGCCCCAGCGTGGAAGCCGGGCGTGTCGGCTGGGTCTATCGCCCGCTGGACGGCGACGCCATGCGGCAAGCCGCCCTGCACCTGATGGGCGAGCACGACTTCAGCTCGTTCCGTGCCGCGCAATGCCAGGCAAAGTCGCCCGTCAAGACCATGAACCGCATCGAGATTTCCCAGCGTGCCGGCGCCGGGTCGCGCTATTGGCGCTTCGAGTTTGAGGCGAATGCCTTTTTGCACCACATGATCCGCAACATCATGGGCTGCCTGCTGGCGGTCGGCCAGGGCAGCCAGCCGCCCGAGTGGCTGGCCGATGTGGTCGCCGCGCGCCGCCGCGATGCCGCTGCCCCCACTTTTTCTCCCGACGGTCTTTACTTTCTGGGTCCGGTGTACGAGGAGCGCCATGGCTTGCCGTCGCGCACTGCCGCTTATGATTGGTTGCCAT
>JBBSRS010000064.1:0-9296 GCA_038242795.1 Burkholderiales bacterium | reverse complement strand
ATGCATGAACGCAAGCGCATCATGGCTGAGCATGCCGACGCCTTTTTGGCGCTGCCGGGCGGCATTGGCACGCTTGAAGAATTCTTTGAGGTCTGGACATGGCGCCAGCTTGGCTACCATGACAAGCCGGTCGGCCTGCTGAACCTGGACGGCTTTTACGACAGCCTGCTGACGTTTCTCGCATCCGCGGTCACCAGCGGCTTCATGAACGAATGGCAGATGGGGCTGATCCGCACCGGCAGCGATGCGGAACGGCTCATGGCCGAACTGGTGCAGGCAGCCGGCACCGCATTGCCAACAGTGCAGCTGGACCAGATCTGAGCCGGACTAGATCGCCGCGTCGTCTTCTTCACCGGTACGGATGCGCAACACACGCTCGACGCTGGTGACAAAAATCTTGCCATCCCCTATCTTGCCCGTGCGCGCTGCGCGCACGATGGCTTCCACGCAGCGGTCGACATCGTCGGTCTTGACGACCACTTCGACCTTGACCTTGGGCAGGAAATCAACCACATACTCGGCGCCTCGGTACAGCTCGGTGTGCCCTTTCTGGCGGCCAAAACCCTTGACTTCCGTGACGGTCAGGCCGGTCACGCCGCATTCTGCCAGCGCTTCGCGGACTTCTTCGAGCTTGAAGGGTTTGAGGATGGCGGTAATTTGTTTCACGAAAAGTCTCTCTGTAAGTCTGAACACTGAAGGGTA
The DNA here is from genome assembly GCA_038242795.1 of Burkholderiales bacterium. GTDB lineage: Bacteria > Pseudomonadota > Gammaproteobacteria > Burkholderiales > Burkholderiaceae_C > Polaromonas. The sequence continues at coordinate 8,594 of JBBSRS010000064.1, read as the reverse complement.
AAAGCTGGCTGCTGTCGGTTATGTCACGAAGGTGAATCGCTGCCAACCGTCAGGCGCCAAACTTGCTGGTAATAGGATAACGCCAATCCTTGCCAAAGCTGCGGTGGCTCACACGGATGCCAATGGGCGCCTGGCGCCGCTTGTATTCGTTGATGCGGATGAGCCGGGCCACGCGTTCAACCACGGACCGCTCGAAGCCTTCGGCGACGATGCTTTCGATGCTCTGGTCGTTTTCCATGTAGCGTTTCAGGATGGCGTCCAGCACGTCGTAAGGCGGCAGGCTGTCCTGGTCGGTCTGGTCGGCGCGCAGTTCGGCACTGGGCGGGCGCGTGATGATGCGCTCGGGAATTGGCGCGCTGCCGGTGCCGTAGGGGTCGTTTTCATTGCGCCACTGCGCCAGCCGGAACACCGTGGTTTTCAGCAGGTCCTTGATCACCGCAAAGCCACCGGCCATGTCGCCATACAGCGTGCAATAGCCGGTGGCCATTTCGCTCTTGTTGCCGGTGGTCAGGACAATCGAGCCAAACTTGTTCGACAGCGCCATCAGGAAGACGCCACGGATGCGCGCCTGGATGTTTTCCTCGGTGGTGTCCTCGGCCAGCCCCTGGAACTCGCTGGCCAGCGACGCCTTGAAGGCTTCGAATTCAGGAATGATCGACAGTTCGTCGTAGCGAACGCCCATGCGTTCGGCCATGTCGCGCGCATCGATCCAGGAAATATCGGCCGTGTAGGGCGACGGCATCATCACCGTGCGAACCTTGTCCGCCCCGAGCGCATCGACCGCAATGGCCAGCACCAAAGCCGAGTCGATGCCGCCCGACAGCCCCAGAATTGCGCCGGGAAAACCGTTCTTGCCCAGATAGTCGCGCACGCCCAGCACCAGTGCATCCCACAGGTCGGCTTCCGGGCTGCGCAAGGGCACGCTGTCCGCTACCAGTTCAATAGCGCCCTGCGCCCGCCCCGCCTGCGCAAAGAACAGTTTTTCCTTGAAACTCTCGGCGCGGCCGGCAAGCGTGCCATCGGCCTGCAGGGCAAACGAGTGGCCTTCGAAAACGATTTCGTCCTGGCCGCCGACCAGGTGCGCATACACCAGCGGCAGTCCGGTCGCCAGGCAGCGTTCGCGCATCATCAGCTCGCGTTCGCTGCCCTTGCCAACGTGAAACGGCGAGGCATTGATGACCACCAGCAACTCGGCGCCGGCCTGCCTGGCCAGCCGCGCGGGTTCCTCAAACCAGGCGTCTTCGCAGATCAGCAGGCCGATGCTGACCGCGTCAGCCCCTTCTCCGGCCTGGAACACGCAGGTGCCTTGCCCTGGCGTGAAATAGCGGCGCTCGTCAAACACCTGGTAATTGGGCAGTTCGCGCTTGGCATAGCTTTCAATCACGCGGCCCTCGCGCAATACCCGCGCGGCGTTGTGGCGCTGCTGCACGGCCACACTCCGGGTGCGCATGCCCAGGCCGCTGTCGCCGTGCGTGGGCGTGCCGACCACGACACTCAGGCCTTTTAACCCGGCCAGTTCACGGGCCACCCGATTCACGGCATCATCACAGGCCTGGATAAACGAGGTTCGCAAAAACAGGTCTTCGGCTGCATAGCCGCAAATCGCCATTTCCGGCGTCAGCACCAGCCGGGCGCCCTGCTGGTAGGCGGTGCGGGCGGCGTCGATGATTTTTTGCGCATTGCCGGCCATGTCGCCGACGCAGTAGTTCAATTGGGCAACGCAGATTTTGAGTGACATGTGGAAAAAGAACCCTGAAAAAACGCCAAGAAACACGTGAAAAACAACGCAAACGATTATGTCATCCGCATTCTGGATTCGCCGCTGGCCGTGAATGCCGGCGAATGGAATGCCCTGCTGGCTGCGCAAAGCCCGGCCGGCATCCTCAACCCGTTCATGCGCCACGAGTACCTGGCCGCGCTGCACGCGAGCGGCAGCGCCACGCCGAAAACCGGCTGGACGCCCCGCTTCGTCACCCTCTGGCAGGGCGACACGCTGGTGGGCGCCTGCGCGCTGTACCTCAAGGCGCATTCCTACGGCGAATATGTTTTTGACTGGGCCTGGGCCAATGCCTATGCGCAAAACGGTCTGGCGTATTACCCCAAGGCGCTGGTCGCCGTGCCGTTCACGCCGGTTCCCGGCGCACGGTTGCTGGCGCGCCATGCGGCCGAACGCGCGTTGCTGGTCAAGGCGCTGGTGGCCTGGTGCGACGAGGAAAACCTGTCTTCCCTGCATGTGCTGTTTGCCGACGAAGATGACGTCAAGGCCTGCGAGGACGCCGGGCTGATGCTGCGCCACACGGTGCAGTTTCACTGGACTAATCGTGCCCCAAAGGAGATTGCCCCCACGCTTCCCGTTGCGCGTGGTGCGCTGCCCCCCGAGGGGGCTGCTGCGCCAGTGGCCCGGCAAAGCCGGTTCCACGGCCCTGGCTTGCAGGACGTTGCCACTTCCACGCCTGTGTCGGCGGATTCTGCGTTGCCTCCTGAACCCGAGTTACCCCTTCCCCTGCTGGAGGAAGGCGAGTATGGGGGCGTCTGCGAACCCGAACCCGGTTTTTCTGGTCGCCCTTTCGCCAGTTTCGACGATTTTTTGATGACGCTGAGTCACGAAAAGCGCAAGAAAATCCGTCAGGAACGCCGCAAGGTCCGGGACGCGGGCATCAACTTTCGCTGGTCGCTGGGGTCGCAGATTTCCAGCGCCGACTGGGATTTTTTCTACCGCTGCTATGAACGCACCTACCTGGAGCATGGGAATGCGCCTTACCTGAGCCGCGACTTCTTTCATCGCATGGAAAGCGAGATGCCGGAAAACTGGCTGCTGTTCGTGGCAGAACATGATGGTGTTGCTATTGCTACAAGTCTGATAGCTGTCAGCGCCCGTCCTGACTGCGCGAATGGCACTTTTGATGCTGAAAATTTGATTTCTGAACGAGAAAGCACAGAACATTTGCCATTTCAGGGGCTGACCGCTTATGGGCGTTACTGGGGCGCATTGGAACGGGTCGACTGCCTGCACTTCGAGGCCTGCTATTACCAGCCGATCGAATGGTGCATTGCGCATGGTTTTCAGAGTTTTGAAGGCGGCGCCCAGGGCGAGCACAAGATGGCACGCGCACTGCTGCCCGTCAAGACCACCAGCGCGCACTGGCTGGCGCACCCGTCGTTTGCCGACGCCGTCGAGCGCTTCCTGGAGCGCGAAGGCACCGGCATTGACCACTACCTGGAAGACCTGGAGCGGCGCAGCCCCTTCAAGGCACACGCACTTCACCACCCTGCCCTTCCGACCAATGCCACATGAGCCCAAAAACTGCCCCTTACACCCTCCGGATGGTGGATGCCACCGGCATCAGCGCCGCCGAGCGCAGGGCCGCAGAACTGCGATTTCGCATGGCGCTGGAAGCCGGCGTCGGCGGCCGCGAGCTGGTCGTGCCGACACTGCAGGCCTGCATGCTGGCGCGGTCGCTCACCGGCCAGCTGGCGCCGGAAGAACTGGCCCATGCCGACCATGATGCCGAGCGCGAAGTGATCGCGCTGTGGGAAAATGCCGAGGGCCAGGCCATCATGGCGGCCCTGAAACCACTGAGTCGCGACACGGGCGACACACGTTTCGAAATCAGCCCCTGAACAGGGGCACGTCACTTTCACCGCTTCTCGATTGATGGCTGCCCATGCCCGTGTTGAGGGCGCAAAAGACTTTTTTGACCATGCATTCCCTGTCCAGCCCCGAAAATAATTCATTCTCCACGATCGAGCCACTGGCAGCCGTGGCAATCCAACCGGCCATTGCCCTCGGCCGCACCCACGCCCGGCGGCTGCGCGAGATTTACCGCTCGGCCGGCTGGCCCTGCCAGGACATGGTCGAGATCGAGTTGCTGGCCGGCGGCATGCTGGAGCGCGTTGCGGGTCCAGCCGGCCACGAAACCCTGCGTGTGAGCGATGCCGGCGTTGCCTGGCTGGCCGCCACGCTGGCCGTCAACCGCTCGACGCTGTCGGCGCATGAAGCGCTGGTGGAACGCGTGGCCTGCGAAATGGTGCGTGCGGGCCGCATCGCCTGGCGCACCCTGAGCCTGCGGGCGCAACTGCCGCCCGCCGCAGAAGGCGAAAAAGTACGCTGGTGCATGGTGCGGCCCGACGTGTTTTCAATCCGCAACACCACGGTCGAGACCTACCTGGAGCCGATCGTCCACGAGATCAAGGTCAAGCGCTCGGACCTGCTGGGCGACCTGCGCCGGCCTGACAAGCGCGGCGCCTACCTCGACCTGGGCGGCGAATGCTGGTATGTGCTGGGCTGCGACGCCAAAGGCCGGCCAATAGGCGCAGCCGATGAGATTCCCGCCGAATGCGGCGTGATGCAGCTTGAAAACGACCGCCTGGTGGTGACCCGCGCAGCGCCAAGGCGTGCACGGCAAAACCTGCCGCTGGGCGTTTGGATGGCACTGGCCAAGGCCACGCCGGTGGCTGGCGTGAACGATGGCGTTCAGGGCCTTCTCGGCGAATGCGGTTAGATTAAAACCCATTTGACTGGCCATTGGAGCATGCCGCAAACACAGCTTTTTGCTACCAAATGAATAGCTGACAGCGCTTACCCGATCAGCGCAGTGGCTATTTTTAACACCAAAAAATTCTTTTTTTACGGCTTTACCCTGGCGTCGCTGTCTCGATGGCAAAGCGCAGGGTGACCTCGCTGCCCTGACGGGACAGGCCGACATGCTCTGCCTGCGCCAGCGCCTGCACATCGGCCCAGACCAGTTTTCGGTATCCATCGTCATAACGGTCCAGTTGCCCATCGCCGAGGGGATCGGCCTGCAGCGTGACCGTGACTTCGGACGGGCTGGCGCGGGCATGGATCGTCACAGTGGCCGGTTCGTCCATTGCATCGGTCAACTCAAACAAGGCAGCGCCCAGCACCATGCGCACAGCATCGCGCAAGACCTGGGCCGGCAGTTCTTCCACTTCATTGACCAGGCGAAAACCGCAAAAGTGCAGCATGGTGGCCATCAGACCGACGCATTCACGCACGCCGGACTCGACATCGATCACCACGTCCGGCTCGGGTGCCAGCCAGGTTCCCATGTCCATGCATTCGTGAAGCGCCGCCTTGGCGAATTCATTGATCTTTTCTGCCTCTTCCCGCACCGACGGCAAATCGGGCTGGGCAGCCGAAAGCTTGTGGTGCATGACACCGTAGATCAGTCCGATGGGCTGCAGCGGCCGAACCATGTGGTGTCGCAAGCAAGGCGCCAGTCGCCTGAGCACGGCATAGCGTGCAGCCTCGATCTGCTGGACGGATGCGCTGGCCGGCAGTGCGGAGGCAACGGAGGTTGGGGGGGTTTCCTGAAGAATCATTTTTGCTGCTCCCGATGAGAAATGGGCTGGCTTTCCTGCATAGGTTCCTGCAGGGGTAGCCAAGGCGTGAGGCTTGAAACGGGTGGCTGCAAGAGGATATTTTTAAAAGATCAGCTGGACTGTTTGTATCAAAACAAAATGCATCCTGGCAGGTCAAAGCCGGGTTAATTTGTAACCAGCGGCTATTGATTGATCCTTTATACCCGGTGGCACAAGCGGCCAGCCCTTGCCAGTTTTGCGCGATCAGGCAAGGCTGCAAGCATCACGCCGTGCCGTTGGGCACCAGCTGCGCAATGCTCTGGCAAATATGGGCCACCGTGGCCGGTTTTGAAAGATGGGCATTGAAGCCGCTTTGCAAAGCGCGCACAGTGTCCACCTGCCGGCCGTAGCCGCTGAGCGCAATCGCCTTGAGGTGACGCCAGTCGGGGCGCTTGCGTATCTTGCGGATCAGCTCGTAGCCGTCCATGTAGGGCATGCCCAGGTCGGAGATCAGCAGGTCGTAGCTTTTTTTCTCCAGCATTTCCAGCGCCTGCTGGCCGCTGGTGGCCATGTCCACGTCGGCGCCCTCCAGGCGCAGCAGCGCCGAGAAAGGCTCCAGCAGGTCGATCATGTCATCGACCACCAGAATCCTCAGCCCCTTGAGGTTTTCACTGGGCAGGCTGATTTTTTTAGCCTGCACCCTGGTCTGCGCCAATGGCAGCCAGATGGTGAAACAGGTGCCCTTGCCGATGCCTTCTGAATTGGCCAGCACCTTGCCCCCCTGCGCCACCGTGAGGTCGCGCACCAGCGTCAGGCCCACGCCCAGGCCGGTGTTGGTGTTCTGGATGATCTGGTCGGGCGCTTGCGAAAACATGCCGAAGATGTGCGGAAGAAACGCCGGGTCGATGCCCTGGCCGGTGTCGGCCACGCTGATGGTGGCGAAGGTGCCGTCGCGGTCCAGCCGCACGGTGACAACTCCCCCGGCAGGCGTGAACTTGATGGCGTTGTTGATCAGGTTCCACAGGATCTGCTCCGTCCGGACGCGGTCGCACAGCGCCACCAGTTGGTTGTCGTTGTATTGATAATTCAGCGTCAGGCTTTTCTTGCTGGCGGCTTCGCGCGCAGCCTCGGCGATTGACGTGGTCATTGCGGCCAGGTCCACCGGCGCCAGCCGCAGCGTCAGCTTGCCGGTGCGGGCACGTGACAGGTCCAGCAGGTCATCAATGATCTTGGTCTGGCTGACCACGGCGCTGCGAATGGTTTCGCCGGCGCGCGCTATTTCAGGAAGCGCGCGCACCTCGGGATGGCTCAGCAGCAATTCGGTGTTGACCTGGATCAGGTTCAGCGGATGCTTGAGTTCATGTGACATCACGGCCAGAAACTGGTCCTTGAGTTCGTTGGCCTGCTTTTCCATGGCCAGCAACTCGTCGCGGCTCACCTGCTGCGACCGGCTTTCGGTCATGTCCCGGGCAATCTTGGCATAGCCGCCGGCCTTGCCTTCGAGCCGGGTGACCACGCCGCTGCAAAAAAAGGTGCTGCCGTCCTTGCGCAGGTGCCAGCGTTCGTCCACGCTGCGGCCGTCTTCGCGCGCGCCGCGCAACTCCTCTTCTGGCGCTCCGGCGGCACGGTCTTCGGGGGTGAAGATGGTGTCAAACGGCTGGCCCACGATCTCTTTCGGCGTGTAGCCAAAATTGCGCTGGGCACCGACGTTCCAGCTGGTGATGATGCACTCCTCATCGATCGTCAAAATAGCGTAGTCCTTGGTGGTTTCTGCGGCAATGCGAAGCCGCTCCTCTCCGGCGCGCAGTTTCTCCTCGGCCTTTCGCAATTCCGTGACATCCACAAACGTCAGCACGACGCCATCGATGTGGTCATCTATCGTGCGGTAGGGGCCAATGCGGGCCAGGTAATGCCTGCCGTCGCTGCTGCTGACCGGGCGCTCAATCGGGTTCAGCATCTTGAGCATTGCAGCTGAATCGTCTGCCAGCGACGCATAGTCGAGCTTGTGGGTGATGTCCATCAAGGGCCGGTCGATGTCGGACTCGATCAGGTTGAAAATTCGGGTTGCCTGCGGCGTAAAGCGCTTGATGTTCAGGTTGCGATCGACAAATATGGTGGCAATGTCTGACGAGGCGATCAGGTTTTGCAGGTCGTCGTTCATCATGCCGGTTTCATCGACCTTGACCTTGAGTTCAAAGTTGACGGTGGTCAGCTCTTCATTGATCGACTGGAGTTCTTCCTTGCTGGTTTCCAGCTCTTCGGTGGCCGAACGAAGCTCTTCATTGACAGCCTGTTGCTCTTCGTTCGAGGACTTGAGTTCTTCGGTCGATATTTCGGTCTGCTCGATGATTTGCTGGAGATTTTCCTTGAGTTCCCTGATCTCGGTTTCCAGTTGATCGACGAGGGCCAGATGGGCCTGCCCGGCCTGGCTCGGCTCCAGGGCCGGCTTTTCAGGCATCTCCTCAAACATCACCAGCGCCAGCGCTGATGTCGTGTCACTTTCGCCGAAAAAATGCACGTTCATTTCCACCAGAATCGTGTTGTTTCCGCGCTGCAGCGGGACGGCGTGCGTCCTGACAGGCTTGGCGGTGTGTGTCGCCTGGTACAGCGCAGTGCGCAATTCAGTGCGCAACTCGGCCTGCGTGTAGTCCAGAAGGTTGACGGAAGGCACGCCGCTGCCGGGCAACAGAAACTTTCCGACATTTTCCGACAGGTGCAGGATGTTGTGCTGACCGTCGATCAACACACTGGGCAGGACCACCTGCTCGATCAGCTTGCGGTGAAGTTCTGCGAAAGAAGCCGGTTTGGGCGCACGCCGGTCCGGGCCTCGGTGATTGAAAACCGGGCCATCGCTGGGCAGTTCCTTGGCAAGCAATAAATGGCGAATGGAAGCGCCATTGGGATTGACCTTGAAGAACCGGCTCTTTTTGTCCACCACGGTGTAAAGCTTGTGCCCTGCCTCGACCGACTCCGAACTGCCCAGGAACAAAAATCCTTCCGGCTTGAGCGCGAAGCGAAAGGTTGACAACACACTGGCCTGGGCCGGCTTGTCCAGGTAAATCAGCAGGTTTCGGCAGCAAATCAGGTCGATGCGTGAAAAAGGCGGATCGCGCAGCACATTGTGGTTGGCAAACAGCACCCTTTCCCGGAGTTGCTTGACCACCCTGAACTGCTCTTTTTCAGGGTTGAAAAACCTTTTCAACCGGGCAGGCGACACATCGGTTGCGATCGACACCGGATACAGTCCGTTGCGACCGAAGTTGATCGCCCTT
>JBBSRS010000063.1:0-9342 GCA_038242795.1 Burkholderiales bacterium | reverse complement strand
TCGTGCCAGGCGGGCCGGTCGAGCAGATGGTCGCGCAGCTCCAGGGCCGTGATTCAGGCGGCGAGCGTGCTGCCAGTACTGGAGCGGGCTACCGGGGGCGGCAAGGCGTCGATGCCGAGCGCATCGAGGAGATCAAGGCGCTGTATGGATTCGACAAGCCGGTGTTTGAGCGCTTTGTCCAGATGCTGGGGCGCTTTGCCCGGTTTGACCTGGGCAACAGCTTTTACCAGCACAAGGATGTCTGGCAATTGGTCAAGGAAAAGCTGCCGGTGTCGGTGAGCCTGGGGTTGTGGACGTTTTTCCTGAGTTACCTGATTGCCGTTCCCCTGGGCGTGGCCAAAGCGGTCAGAGCGGGCAGCCGGTTTGACTTCGTGACCACCCTGGTGGTGCTGGTCGGCTACGCGATTCCCGGCTTTGTGCTGGGCGTGGCGCTGCTGGTGGTGTTTGGCGGGCAACTGCAGTGGTTCCCCTTGCGTGGCCTGACCTCCGCCAATTGGGAAACCCTCGGCTGGGGCGCCCGGATCACGGATTACCTGTGGCATATCACGCTGCCGGTCACGGCCATGGTGCTGGGCAGTTTTGCAGTAACGGCGGTGCTGACCAAGAATTCCTTTCTGGAGGAAATCCGCAAGCAGTATGTGCTGACGGCTCGGGCCAAGGGGCTGAGCGAGCGCCAGGTGCTGTGGAAGCATGTGTTTCGCAACGCGCTGATTCCCATCATCACCGGCTTTCCGGCGGCGTTCATCGGCGCCTTTTTTACCGGCTCATTGTTGATCGAAACCCTGTTTTCGCTGGATGGGCTGGGCCTGCTCAGCTATGAAAGTGTCATCCGGCGCGACTATCCGGTGGTGCTGGGCACGCTGTACCTGTTCACCCTGATCGGCCTGGTGACCAAGTTGATCAGCGACCTTTGTTATGTGTGGGTGGACCCTCGTGTCAAATTTGACTGATTCAGCCAGCGTTCCTCATGCCAAGGCCGTGGAAGCTCACGCTCTAACCCAGCAGGGGCCGCAGAACCGGCTTAGCCGGGCCGCAGGCGCAGCAGCCCCCTCGGGGGGCAGCGAACTACACGCAGTGGGGAGCGTGGGGGCGATCCCTCCGTCCCGCCGTGCCTGGCAACGCTTTCGGCGCAACCGGCTGGGTTACTGGAGCCTGCTGCTTTTTTGCCTACTGGTGGTGCTCAGTCTGTTTGCCGAGGTGCTGTCCAACGACAAGCCGCTGGTGGTGCGCTACGAGGGCACGCTGTATTTTCCGATCGTCAAGGACTATTCTGAAAAAACCTTCAAGGGCGATTTTGAAACGCCGGCCGATTACCTCGACCCGTTCATCCGTGACAAGTTGACACAGGGCGGCAACTGGGCGATCTATCCGCCCAATCCCTACGGGCCGCGCACCATCAATTACTTCGCCAAGGAACCGAATCCTTCGGCGCCGTCGCGTGCCAACCTGTTCGGCACCGACGACCGGGGGCGCGACTTGCTGGCGCAGCTGATCTATGGTTTTCGGCTCAGCGTGCTGTTCGGCCTGGCGCTGACGTTCATTGGCGTAGTGATGGGCGTGGTGGCCGGCGCGATTCAAGGCTATGCCGGCGGCAAGACCGACCTGGTCGGCCAGCGCTTCATGGAAATCTGGGGCTCCATGCCCGAGCTTTACCTGCTGATCATTTTCAGCGCCATCTTCGCGCCCAGCGTGGGGTTGCTGCTGGTGCTGCTCAGCCTGTTCGGCTGGATGGGGCTGTCAGACTATGTGCGCGCCGAATTTCTGCGCAACCGGCAGATGGACTACGTGCGGGCGGCCAAGGCGCTGGGCGTCAGTAATCTACAGATCATGTGGCGACACATATTGCCCAACAGCCTGACGCCCGTGGTGACGTTTCTGCCATTTCGCATGAGTGCGGCCATTTTGGCGCTGACCTCGCTGGATTTTCTGGGGCTGGGCGTGCCGCCCGGAACGCCGTCTCTGGGCGAACTGCTGAGCCAGGGCAAGGCCAATATCGACGCCTGGTGGATTTCGTTGTCGACCTTTGCGGTGCTGGTCATCACCTTGCTGCTTCTGACTTTCATGGGCGATGCGTTGCGCGATGCTCTGGACCCTAGAAAGGTGGACCGATGAGCCTTCTGCTGGACGTCAGGGGGCTGTGCGTGTCGTTTGCTGGCAAAGAAGTCGTGCGCGGCATCGACTTTTCCATCGCGTCCGGCGAAAAGCTGGCGCTGGTCGGCGAGTCGGGATCGGGCAAGACGGTAACGGCGCTCAGCCTGCTTCGGCTGGTTCAGGATGCAGCGATCAGCGGACAGGCACTGTTTGAAGCGCCCGGTGGCCAGGGTGATTTGCTGTCCATGCCCGAGCGGGCGTTGCTGGGGATTCGTGGCCGGGACATCGCCATGATTTTCCAGGAACCCATGACGGCGTTGAATCCGCTGTTCACCGTGGGCGAGCAGATAGCCGAGGTTTTGCAACTAAAAGAGGGCGTTACGCAAGCTGCATCGGCACAGGCTGCTATTGAACTGCTAGCAAGCACTGGTATTCCCGAGCCTGAGCGGCGGGTGAATGCTTTTCCGCATCAGTTGTCGGGTGGCCAGCGCCAGCGCGCCATGATCGCCATGGCATTGGCCTGCCGGCCCAGGCTGCTGTTGGCCGACGAGCCAACCACCGCGCTGGATGTCACGCTGCGCGGCCAGATTCTGGATCTGCTCGACCATTTACAGCGGCAAAACGGCATGGCCGTGCTGCTGATCACCCACGACCTGAACCTGGTGCGCCGCTTTGCCGACCGGGTGGCGGTCATGGAAAACGGCCATATCGTCGAGCAGGGCAAGGTGGTCGATGTGTTTGCCCGGCCGCAGCATGCCTACACCCGCAAGCTGATCGACAGCAAACCCGCGCGCGATGTCGATGAAGTCCGCCCGCATCCTCGCCAGCTGCCACCCGTCATGCAGGCCAGCCAGTTGCGGGTCGCCTATCCGGTGGCTGTTGCCGGCATACGGGGCTGGTTCAAAAGCGGCGAGTTTGTCGCGGTCAAGGATGCGAGCTTCGTCATTGCACCGGGAAGAACACTGGGTGTCGTCGGCGAGTCGGGCTCGGGCAAGTCCACGCTGGCATTGGCATGCCTGGGACTGCTGAAATTCTCCGGTCAGTTGCAGGCGGCGGGGCAGTCGTGGAGCCGGCAGACCGCTGGCAACAAGGCCATTCGCAAGGTGGTGCAGGTGGTGTTCCAGGACCCGTTTTCCTCGCTGTCGCCCCGCATGACGGTCGAGGAAATTGTGGAAGAAGGCTTGCTGGTGCATGAGCCTTTGCTGAGTCAAGCTGAAAGAAGAAAACGTGTTGAGCAATCGCTGGCCGATGTGGGCATGGGCGAAGCGCAGTTTCCAGGATTGCTGCGCCGCTATCCGCATGAATTCTCGGGCGGGCAGCGCCAGCGACTGGCCATAGCCCGGGTGCTGATCGTCAATCCCAGCCTGCTGGTGCTGGATGAACCGACCAGTGCGCTCGATGTGACGATCCAGAAGCAGGTACTCGGGCTGCTACAGCGGCTGCAGCGGGAGCGCGGCCTGAGCTATCTTTTGATCACGCACGACATCGACGTCATCCGTGCCATGGCCCACGAGGTAATGGTGATGAAAGACGGCGAAATCGTTGAATCGGGCCCCGTGCAGTCGGTGCTGGACCGGCCACAGCATCCCTACACGAAAATCCTGGTGGCGCAGGGTTGAATCCGGGGCCGGACAGCGCAAATTTTCTGAAACTTTAAGCACAAGCCGTTAGAAAAATGATTGCGTCACAGCGTCGTTTACGCTAGAATACGCGCTTCACACGACCATATGGGCGGGTTTTTACCGCCCATTTTTTTTGGGCGTTTGTTTTTGCACTGGGCAAATGAATGGCTGGCGAATCGCCAAAAGGGACAAAAGACTGAATGGCTTTGCAAGAGACGATTGAGCAAACGGTAATGGGGCTGGGCTACGAACTGGTCGAGATCGAGCGAACCAATGGCGGTTTGCTGCGTGTCACGATCGACAAGCCTTACCTTGCAGGAACGCCGCTTGACGCCGTGCAGTTCATCAATGCCGAAGACTGCGAGAAGGTGACGCGCCAACTGCAGTTTGTGCTTGAAGTCGAAGGCGCAGAGTATTCGCGCCTGGAAGTCAGTTCCCCCGGCATCGACCGGCCGCTGCGCAATGAAAAAGATTTTGACCGTTTTGTGGGGGAGTTGATCGACATCACCCTCAAGGCACCGATTGGCGTGGCTGCCAGTGCGGGTTCCAACGTTTCGGCCAGCCGCAAGAAATTTCGCGGAACGCTGGAACAAGCGGAACCGGTCGGCACGCAGCCTGCGTGGCAAATCGTCTGGAGCGATGAGCCCGCCGTCAAGCCTGGGCAGAAGGTCAGCAAGAAACGAATTCCTGCACCCCTGCAGGCGCTGGGCTTCACGCTGGATGAAATCCAGCAGGCGCGTTTGGCGCCTGTGGTTGATTTCAAGGGCCGCAGACCCAAACCTGTTGCCGATACACCCATAAAAATATAATTTAGAAAGGCAGGCTTGTGAAATGAATCGCGAACTGTTGATGCTGGTAGACGCCATCTCGCGTGAAAAAAACGTTGAGCGCGACGTGGTATTTGGTGCTGTCGAGCTTGCGCTCGCATCGGCGACCAAGAAAGTTTATGCCGACGGCGTGGACATCCGTGTGGTGGTGGACCGCGACAGCGGCACGTACGAAACCTTCCGCCGCTGGCTGGTGGTCGCCGACGAGGCTGGCCTGCAAAACCCCGAAGCCGAAGAACTGGTGACCGATGCGCGTGACGAAATCGCCGACATCGAAGAGGGCGACTACATCGAAAAGCCGGTGGAAAGCCTGCCGATTGGCCGCATTGGCGCGCAGGCGGCCAAGCAGGTCATCCTGCAGAAAATTCGCGATGCCGAGCGTGAAATGCTGCTCAACGACTTCATGTCGCGCGGCGACAAGATTTTTGTTGGCACCGTCAAGCGCATGGACAAGGGCGACCTGATCGTCGAGTCCGGCCGGGTGGAGGGCCGCTTGCGCCGCAGCGACATGATTCCGAAGGAAAACCTGCGCACCGGCGACCGTGTGCGCGCCATGATCATGGAAGTCGACACCACGCTGCGTGGCGCGCCCATCATTTTGTCGCGCACCTCGCCCGAGTACATGATGGAATTGTTCCGACAGGAAGTGCCTGAAATCGAACAGGGCTTGCTGGAAATCAAGACTTGTGCCCGTGACCCCGGTTCCCGCGCCAAGATCGCCGTGCTGTCGCATGACAAGCGGGTCGATCCGATCGGCACCTGTGTCGGCGTTCGCGGAACCCGTGTCAATGGCGTGACCAATGAGCTGGCCGGCGAGCGTGTGGACATCGTGCTGTGGAGCGAAGACCCCGCACAGTTCGTGATCGGCGCGCTGGCACCGGCCAATGTGTCGTCGATCGTGGTCGATGAAGAGCGCCATGCCATGGATGTGGTGGTGGACGAGGAAAACCTCGCCATCGCGATTGGCCGCGGCGGCCAGAACGTGCGCCTGGCGTCCGAGCTGACCGGCTGGAAAATCAACATCATGGATGCCAACGAGTCGGCCCAGAAGCATGCCAGCGAAACCGACAGCAGCCGCAAGCTGTTCATGGCCAAGCTCGATGTGGACGAAGAAATCGCCGACATCCTGATTTCAGAAGGTTTCACCAGCCTGGAGGAGGTGGCGTATGTTCCCCTTCAGGAAATGCTGGAAATCGAGTCGTTCGATGAAGACACTGTCAATGAGCTGCGCACACGCGCCAAAGACGCTCTGCTGACCATGGAAATCGCCCAGGAAGAAATAGCTGGCGGTGTTTCGCAGAATCTGCGCGACGTCGAAGGCTTGACACCCGAGCTGATTGCCCAATTGACTGATGCGGGTGTAGCCACCCGTGACGACCTGGCCGATTTGGCCGTGGATGAGCTTACCGATATAACCGGCCAGTCTGCGGACGAGGCCAGAGCCCTGATCATGACTGCACGCGCCCATTGGTTCACCAATGACGCAGGCGACGCCGCTGCACCCGCAGCAGCCCAAGAGCAATGATCATGGAGGCCAGTCAGGAAAACCAAATATGTCCAGTACCACTACCGTCGCTGAATTCGCAGCTGAATTGAATAAATCTCCCGCCACCCTGATCGAGCAATTGACCAGCGCAGGTGTTGCAAAATCGCAGGCCAGCGATCCCTTGTCGGAATCCGACAAGCAAAAGCTGCTCGGCTATCTGCATGCCAGCCATGGCACTGTCGCGGCCGACCGGAAAAAGATCACCTTGATGAAGAAGTCCACTTCAGAAATCAAGCAGGCTGACTCCAGCGGCAAAGCCCGCACCATCCCCGTCCAGACCATCAAGAAGCGCACCTTCATCAGGCGCGAGGATGAAATGGACCTGCCGGCCGAAGACACTCAGCCGGGTATGGCGGGTGCAGCTCCGCAGGTTCAGGCTGCAGCAGACGCCGAACTGGTCCGCCGTGAAGACGAGGCCAACCGCAATGCCGAGTTGCTGCGCCGCCAGGAAGAGGAGCTGACGGAAAAGCGCCGCCTGCGCGACGAGCAGGCGGCACAAGAGGCTGCCCGCGAGCAGGAGCGCGAAGCCGCTGCGCAAAAAGCGCAAGCCGAGGCGCAGGCCCAGCAGGCGCAAGCACAAGCTGCAGCCCAGGCTGCTGCCGCTGCCGAAGCGGCGAAAAAGCCGAAGCCCACCATTGGCAAAATCTTCAAGCCGGCACCTGTTGCCCCGGTGGCTGCACCTGTTTCCGCAGAAGCACCCAAGACCGTGGACACTGCCGCAATAGAAAAAACCAGCAAAGCTGCTGAAGCTGCAAATGCCAAGGCGGCTGAAGCCGCCACCGTCCAGGCGGCTGCCAAAGCCAAAGCCACCGCTGAGTTCCAGGCGGATGCAGCCAAGGCCGTGGACCTGCAGGAACGCCGCCGCAAGGCCGAGGCAGAAGCTGCCGGCATCCGGGCCATGCTCTCTGCCCCCAAGCGCGTCCTGGTTCCCCATGTCGACCCCAAGGTCGCGATGAAGGGAACGCTGCACAAGCCGGTGGTTGCCCCGGGTGCTGCCAAACCGGGCGCTCCGGTTGCAGCAGGTGGACCTGCTGCGCCAGGCACCGCTGGCAAGAAGGAAGTCAAGTCCGAAAACCTGTCGTCGACCTGGAAAGACGATGCGGCCAAGAAAAAAGGCATCCCGAGCCGTGGCGCTCCAGTGGTGCCGGGTCGCGGCAATTTCCGTCCGGGCCCGCGTGGCCGTCGCAGCGGCGGACGCGACGTGCGTCCGGAGTCGAATTTTGTCGCGCCGACCGAGTTCAAGGTGATCGAGGTCCATGTGCCCGAAACCATCACCGTGGGTGAACTGGCGCACAAGATGAGCGTGAAGTCGTCCGAGGTCATCAAGCATTTGATGAAGCTGGGCCAGATGGTCACCATCAACCAGCCGCTGGACCAGGACACCGCCATGATCGTGGTGGAAGAGATGGGCCACAAGGCACTCACGGCCGCGCTGGACGATCCGGAAGCCTTCACCGATGACGATGTGCAGGGCCAGCAGGCTGAAGCACTGTCGCGCGCACCGGTGGTCACCGTCATGGGCCACGTTGACCATGGCAAGACTTCGCTGCTCGACTACATCCGCCGCGCCAAGGTGGCCTCCGGCGAAGCCGGCGGCATCACCCAGCACATTGGTGCCTACCATGTGCAAACGCCGCGCGGCATGGTGTCCTTCCTCGACACCCCGGGCCACGAGGCGTTCACCGCCATGCGTGCCCGTGGCGCGCAGGCCACCGACATCGTGATCCTGGTGGTCGCAGCGGACGACGGCGTGATGCCGCAGACCAAGGAAGCCATCAAGCACGCCCGTGCCGCCGGCGTCCCGATCGTTGTGGCAATCAACAAGATTGACAAGCCCGGCATCAACCTGGAGCGCGTCAAGGGCGAACTGGTCACCGAAGGCGTGGTGCCTGAAGAGTTTGGCGGTGATTCACCGTTCGTGCCGGTTTCGGCCCATACCGGAGCCGGTGTCGACGAACTGCTCGAACAGGTGCTGCTGCAGGCCGAAGTGCTTGAACTTAAGGCCTCGGTCGATTCCCTGGCCAAGGGCCTGGTGATCGAAGCGCGCCTCGACAAGGGCCGGGGTCCGGTGGCGACCGTGCTGGTTCAGTCCGGCACGCTGAAGGCGGGCGATGTGGTGCTGGCAGGCTCGACCTACGGCCGCGTGCGCGCCATGCTCGACGAAAACGGCAAGCCGATCAAGACCGCGGGTCCTTCGATTCCAGTTGAAATCCAGGGCCTGACGGAAGTGCCGCAAGCCGGTGACGACTTCATGGTCATGACCGACGAACGCCGTGTCCGCGAAATCGCCACCTACCGTGCCGGCAAGTTCCGCAACACCAAGCTGGCCAAGCAGCAGGCGTCCAAGCTGGAAAACATGTTCTCCGACATCAACGCCGGTGAAGTCAAGCTGCTGCCGATCATCATCAAGGCCGATGTGCAGGGTTCGCAGGAAGCATTGGCGCAGTCGCTGCTCAAGCTGTCGACCGACGAGGTCAAGGTGCAGCTGGTGTACTCGGGTGTTGGGGGTATCTCCGAATCCGACGTGAACCTGGCGATTGCTTCGAAAGCGGTGCTGATCGGGTTCAACACCCGGGCCGATGCCCAGGCGCGCAAGCAGGCCGAGAACAACGGCGTGGACATTCGCTACTACCAGATCATTTATGACGCGGTGGACGAACTCAAGGCCGCCATGTCCGGCATGCTCACGCCCGACAAGAAGGAAGAGATCATCGGCAATGCCGAGATTCGCCAGGTGTTCAAGGTCAGCAAGATCGGCTCCATCGCCGGCTGTATGGTCACCGCCGGTGTGGTCCGCCGCACCGCCAAGCTGCGCTTGCTGCGCCAGAACGTGGTCATCTTCACCGGTGAACTCGACTCGCTCAAGCGTTTCAAGGACGATGCCAAGGAAGTCAAGGAAGGCTTCGAGTGCGGCTTGAACCTGAAAAACTACAACGACATCGAAGTCGGTGACATCCTGGAGTTCTTCGAAATCAAGGAAGTGGCCCGGACCTTGTAAGCACGTGGCCGTTCGTCAGCCTTACCGCTGGCGAACGGCCTGCTTCAAACAAGGAACAAGGACTGCAACTTCTGACCCCATTACATGCGTAAAAAATCATCCACCCCCAACCGCAGCTTTCGCGTGGCCGACCAGATCCAGCGTGATCTGACGGAACTGATCGCGCGCGAGTTGAAGGACCCGCGCGTCGGCATGGTGACCGTCCAGTCGGTCGAGGTCACGCCCGACTATGCCCATGCCAAGATTTATTTCAGCGTG
>JBBSRS010000062.1:0-9377 GCA_038242795.1 Burkholderiales bacterium | reverse complement strand
TGCGCGGTGAACAATCGGTCTGGATGCACTGGCAGCGCGCTTTGAACAGGCCCGCCGTTGCCAATCAAAGCAACAGCGCACCGGACCACACCGCGTTGCTGCATCGGGCGCTGGAAATCGCGTATCAAAAGCCATTGGCTGCCGCCCTGGCACAGCAGCCTCCCGCTTCAACCGGGCGCGCTTGCGCGGTTCAGGCGGTGTTTTGCATCGATGTGCGCTCAGAAATCTTCCGGCGTGCATTCGAAAGCGTTTCACCTGACGTGCAGACCCTGGGTTTTGCCGGTTTTTTCGGCCTGCCGATCTCCTATACGCCGCTGGGAACGACCGCCACGCGCCCCCAACTGCCAGGGCTGCTGGCGCCCACCATGTGCGTGACTGAAGCATGCGGCAGTCATGCCCAAGACGCGGCGCTGGTCAAGGAACGGCAGGCCGGTTTTGCCGCCCAACAAGCGTGGCAGCCCTTTCAGCGCCTGCCGGGTTCGGCCTTCACGCTGGTGGAGTCGATCGGCCTGGGTTACCTGGGCAAGCTGATCAAGCGCAGTCTGCCCTGCCGCACCGCAGCGCCGGCTGCCGATCATGACGGCCTGGGCTCGCGCTACGAGGCGCGTCCCGCGTTGGTGGCGCGCGCTGATGACACGCTCGTGCAGCGTGTTTCTCTGGCCGAAGGGGTGCTGAAAGCAATGGGCCTTCGCTCCGGCTTTGCGCGCATCGTGCTGCTCGCAGGCCATGGCAGCCAAAGCGCCAACAACCCGCATGCGGCGGGGCTGGACTGCGGCGCCTGCTGCGGCCAGACCGGTGAGGTCAATGCCCGTGCTTTGGCGGCGCTGCTGAACGATCCGGCGCTGCGAAAAGTTCTGGCCGAGCGCCACCTGGTGGTTCCGGACACCACGCACTTTCTGGCCGGGCTGCACAACACCACCACCGACGAGATGCAGCTTTTTGACGTTGATCTGGTGCCTGCCAGCCATGCGCAAGACCTGACGCGCCTGCGCCAGACGCTGCTTGCGGCCGGTGCAAAAACACGGGCCGAGCGCGCGCCTTTGCTGGGCCTGGGGGGTCTTTGCGCCCAGCCGGATGCCTTGCTCCAGAACGTGAAAAAAAGGGCCAATGACTGGGCGCAAACGCGGCCCGAGTGGGGGCTGGCCAACAATGCCGCCTTCATCGTCGCGCCGCGATCCCGCTCCCAGGGCGTCAACCTGGCCGGCCGGTCCTTCCTGCACGACTACAACTGGCAGGGCGATGCCGACGGCAGCATTCTTGAACTCATCATGACCGCCCCCATGGTGGTGACGCACTGGATCAACATGCAGTACTTTGCCTCGACGGTGGACAACGCGCGCTATGGCAGCGGCAACAAGGTGCTGCACAACGTGGTCGGTGGCCGCATTGGCGTGTTCGAGGGCAATGGCGGCGATCTGCGCATTGGCCTGCCCTTGCAGTCCCTGCATGATGGCGAAAAATGGATGCACACGCCGTTGCGTCTGTCAGTCTTTATCGAGGCACCGCGGGCCGGTATTGAAGCGGTGATGAAGAAGCATGAAACGGTACGCCAGCTGGTGGACAACCGCTGGCTTCACCTTTTTCGCATCGACCCGGAATCGAATGCTGTTGAGGCCTGGCTTGGCGGTCGCTGGCAAACCTGGGCAGTGGCTCCGGATTCGGCCCACGCCTCTTGAAGGACCAGGCCATGCAGGAGTTTACCGATGGCCGTACTCTGTACCAGGGCCGTCATGCTGTCTTGCTGACCCAGCACGGCAAGGAAGCCATCATCGGCCCAGTGCTGCAAGCGGCCATCGGCTGCCATGTGGACCTAGTCGGGGGATTTGACACCGACCAACTCGGCACGTTCACCGGTGATATTCCCCGGCAAGGCTCACAACTGGCGACCGCCCTCAAAAAAGCGCGGATCGGCATGCGTCTGGCCGATTCGCGCCTCGGTTTGGCAAGCGAAGGTGCTTTTGTGGCCGATCCCTACACCGGTCTGGTTCCCTGGAATGTCGAGCTGATGGTTTTCATTGACGACGACAGGGGAGTCGAACTCGCCGGCATGGCGCAGGGCGCAGCCAAAAGTGGACACCGGGCGGTGAGCCACTGGAACGAGCTCGTCGATTTTGCCGGTGAGGCTGGATTTCCGTCGCACCACCTTGTGGTCATGCCCGACGACGAACACGATGCGCGTCGATGCAAAGGCATCAGCGACTGGTGTGTGCTGCAAAAAGCCTATGCCCATGCCGTCAGCCTGTCGGGCAAGGGCGTTGTCGTCGTCGAAAACGACCTGCGCGCGTACTGCAACCCGACACGCCAGAAAATCATCGCTGCCGCCACTGACAATCTGGCGCAAAGGATCGGTTCAGCCTGTCCGGTTTGCGCAGCGCCAGGCTACTGGATGGTCCGCACGGTCACCGGTCTGCCCTGTGCGCGCTGCAAGCGTCCCACCCGACAGCCTCTGGCCGATGTCTGGTCATGTGGGCATTGCGGCCATGGTGAAGAAAAACGCCGATTTGCTGCCCTGCATGCCGATCCCTCCCGTTGTGACCGGTGCAATCCCTGAACGGGTCAGCTTCTTCGGTCTGGCCTCAAACCCAGCCGTACCAGCCCAGCAAGGCGCCCGCGCCCAGCAGCCAGAGCAGGTGCGTTCGGGTACGCCAGACAATCACCGCAGTGACGGCCGTCACCAGCCACACCGGCCAGTCTTTCAGCGAACTGCCATTGGCGCTGGCCAGAATCCAGCCGGTGGCGATGAGCAGGGCGACGACGATGGGCGCCATGCCCTGCTTGAACGCGCGTACGGCACGCAGGTCGCGGTTGCGATGGCCCCATTGGGCGGCGGCGTAGGTCAGCACCGTGCTGGGAATCAGGATGCCCGTCAGCGCCAGCACGACGCCCAGCAGGCCGGTCAGCATGCCGCCGGCATTCAGGCCGACATTCCAGCCGAGCAGGGCGACAAACAGCACGTTCGGGCCGGGTGCAGACTGGGCAATGGCTATCGAGGCGTTGAACTGCGCGTCGGTCAGCCAGTGCTGCTGGTCCACCAGAAATCGGTGCATGTCGGGCGCGGTGGTGATGGCGCCGCCCACCGACAGCAGGGACAGCGTCAGGTAGTGAAAAAACAGGTTGATCCAGTCGTGCAGACCGAACACCAGGGTGAGCGGCTCCGTCATGGCTTGAGCTTTTGGTACGCCACGGTGCAGGCCACACTGCCCAGTCCGAACAGCACATAGAACAAGGGCCAGCGCAGCAGCGCGATGGCGACAAAGCACATCACGCCAAAAGCGATGCACAGCCGCAGGCCGAGGACATTTTTCAGCAGCGCACCAAACAGTTTCAGGCCGGTCGCCGCAATCAGCCCGGCCGCCACGGCGCCCATGCCGCGCAGGGCCCCCGCCACGCCCGGGTTGTCGGCAAACTGGGCATATACCAGCGCCAGCAGCAGCACCAGGATCAGCGGCACGGTCAGCATGCCCGCCAGCGCCGCCATGGCGCCCTTCAGGCCAAAATAACGCCCGCCAATCATCAGCGACGGGTTCACCACATTGGGGCCCGGCATGATCTGCGCCACCGCCCAGTCTTCGATGAATTCCTCACGCGTCATCCAGCGTTTTTTCTCGACCAGTTCGCGTTGCACCACGGCCAGCACGCCGCCAAAACCCTGCAGCGCCAGCAAGGTGAAGGAGACGAACAGGTCGGTCAAGGACTGGGGTTGGGGATGGTCGGGTACCGTCAGGGAAGGCATACGGGAATTATCGTTGCTGTCCTGAAAAACCAAAACCGGGCAGGATACGATGAAAAGCGGGCGGGAACATCTAAAACAATAGCTGCTCACGCCCGCCCAGCATGCGCGAAAGGCATAAAACGTTAAAAAAACATCGTCCCTAATCAATCAGGGCTGGGCGCGTGCGTCGTTCACGGGATATGCCATCTTCTCCTGTGGCAGGCTGGCTGTTGGGACGGGCAGTCACGCGGCCAGTTCCGTCAACCAGCCTTCACCCCCGAAGCTTCAAACCGTCATGCCGCCCGACACCTCAATCACCGCGCCATTGACATAGCTGGCTTCGTCGCTGGCCAGGAAGGCGTACACGTTGGCAATTTCTTCTGGCTGGCCCAGCCGCTTGAGCGGCACCCGGGTTTCCATTTCTTTGAGGACGTTGTCGGGAATGGTGGCAAGAATCGGCGTGGCAACAAAACCGGGCGCCACGGCGTTCACACGAATTCCCTTGGGGCCGAGTTCGCGGCTCCAGGTTTTGGTGAAGCCGATGACGCCGAATTTGGTGGCGGCATAGTTGGTCTGGCCAAAGTTGCCGTAGATGCCGACCACCGAGCTGGCATTCAGAATGACACCCTGTCCCTGTTCAACCATGGTGTCCGTGACAGCCTGGGCGCAATGGAAAACGCCGCGCAGGTTGACGTCGATCACCCGGTCAAACTGCTCCAGCGTCATCTTGACCAGCCGTGCATCCTGCGTGATGCCGGCATTGTTGACCAGCACGTCGATGCGGCCAAACTGCGCCTTGACCTTGGCAACGACTGCATCGACCACGTCGCGCTGGGTCACGTCCATGACATGGCCCACGGCCTGGGCGCCCAGCGCCTGGCACTGGCTGACCGCTTCGTCGATCGCCGCCGGATGAATATCGCAGACGATCACGATGGCGCCTTCGCTGGCGAACTTGCGGGCGGTGGCCAGTCCGATGCCCTGCGCTGCGCCGGTGATGAGGCTGACCTTGTTCTGGAGTCTTGGCATGGGTATTTTGTGGGTTACCGAGTGGAGGGTGGAGCGCGCCAGCCAATGGGCCGATGCGGCGTGATTCAAGCCGCTATCGTAGCCGCGCCCAGGCTCCCCGCCCACACCACCGTGTGCATGCTATCTTGCGGCAAGCCGCACGGGCGACGTTCGCCTCAACGAATCACCAGCACCGGCAGGGGAGACAGCCGAAGGATCTGTTCGGCGCCGCTGCCCAATAGCATCCGCCCGAAGCCGCGCCGTCCATGGGTGCCCACCACCACCAGGTCGGCGTTCCATTCCTTGGCGGCTTCGGCGACCACTTCAGCCAGCCGTTCGCCGGGCTTGTCATACAGCTGGCTGTCGGCTTCGGTGCCGGACGAGCGGGCAATCGCCATGGCACCGTCGAGCACCTTGGTGGCCGCTTCTTGAATCGCCAAGGCCAGCCCACCCGAGTAGCCGCCAAACTGCTCAAAGGCCGTCAGGTAGTCGACCTGTTCCATCACGTGGATCAGCCGCACCCGGCCATCCGATTCCCTGGCCAGCTGCAGCGCGGCGACCAGCGCCTTGTTGGAACCCTCACTGCCATCGACCGGGACAAGTATTCTCTGGTACATGGTCTGCTCCTTGTGATACGTTGGGCAGGCCATTGTGGCCGGCTTGCGGCCTGCCGGGTTGACGTGCATCAAGCGGCAGACAGGCAGGGCCGGGTGCCAGCGACTGGTTCCCGGCGCCGCTTTGAAGCCTCCCGCCTGGCTATGCCTTGGCGGGTCCGCGATCATGCCCGGCATGGGGTCATGGTGCACGAGGGGCGCCGACAAAGGAAAATTCAAGCTGTCTGCCTGCCGTTGCGCAAAGCGCATCAGGCAAAAAGCCTGAAAGATGCACTTTTGAATCCAGGAGTACTTCATGCCCGTTTTTCACCAGATCCTTGTGGCGGTCGATGGCAGTTTCATGTCGGAAACAGCGCTGGATGAAGCGATCCGCCTGGCCCGGCTGAACGGCGCCCGCCTGCGGCTGCTGCATGTGGTCGATGAACATGCCTATGTCAATGGTTTCGAATCGGCGGCGAACTACCTGAATGAAATCATCCCGCTGATGCGTGGTGCCGGGGAAAAGTTGCTGGCGCACGGCCTGAAAAAAGCCAAGGACCAGGGTGTCGAGGCGGACAGCGTGCTCATCGACGAAGGCACAGGGCGCATCTCCGACCATGTGGCTGCGCAGACCCTGTGCGCCCAGGCCGACCTGATCGTCGTCGGTTCCCATGGCAGGCAGGGTGTCGGCCGTATTTTGCTGGGCAGCGATGCCGAGCAGATCGCGCGTCACGCGCCGGTGCCGGTGCTGGTCGTCCGGGCAGCTTCGAAAAGTACCACGCCTTGACGCCCACCCCCAACGGCTC
This sequence comes from Burkholderiales bacterium, assembly GCA_038242795.1. GTDB lineage: Bacteria > Pseudomonadota > Gammaproteobacteria > Burkholderiales > Burkholderiaceae_C > Polaromonas. The sequence continues at coordinate 3,258 of JBBSRS010000062.1, read as the reverse complement.
GCCATGGGTGGTGAACGTCCTGTATTGACAGGCTTGAAATGCACGAATCCCATGACTCGGTGGACAATGCGTGCCTGTTCACCTCCGAAAAAACCACCTGGCTGGCTTTTTCCTGACCGGCCGGCCCTGAATGACAGACAAACCCCATGACCACCTTGCTCAAGATCGATTTTGTGTCCGATGTTTCATGCCCGTGGTGCGCCATTGGCCTGAAAGCGCTGGACCTGGCGCTGGCGCGCGTGGCCGATGACATCACGGCCGAACTGCATTTTCAGCCCTTCGAACTCAACCCGGAGATGAAGCCCGAAGGCCAGGAAATCACCGAACACATCACCCAAAAATACGGCATCACGCCACAGCAGGCCGATGCCAACCGAGAAAACATTCGCGAACGCGGTGCACAGGTCGGCTTTACCTTCAGCAGGGCCGACCAGCCCGGAGGCGGGCGGAGCCGCATCTACAACACTTTTGACGCCCATCGGTTGCTGCACTGGGCCGGTCTTCAGGGACACGGCCTGCAAAAGGCCTTGAAGGAAAACCTGCTGAAGGCCTACTTCACCGACGGCCAGAGTCCCGCCTCACATGAAGTGCTGGTCAAGGTTGCCGGGGAAAGCGGGCTGGACCCGGCCAGGGCTGCCGACCTGCTGGCCAGCGATGCGTATGCTGAGCAGGTGCGTGAACGCGAGTCGTTTTACCTGACCCAGGGGGTTCATTCGGTGCCTGCGGTCATCATCAACGACCGCCACCTGATCTCCGGTGGCCAGCCGGTCGAGGTGTTCGAGCAGGCGCTGCGCCAGATCGCTGCGGCAGGCTGATTGCTCTGCACACGCGCCCGGCTACTTCATCCTGGCAGAATCATCCGGGCTGACGTCCGTTGAAGGCGCATGGCGGGTTTTGCGACCGCCGTCACTGCCGTCCTGAAGCGATTTTGAATCGTCATCGTTGTCTGATTCGGGCACAGTCCCGCCCTGGCCGCCTTCTTCGCTCGAACTGCCAGGGTCCCGGCCAAAGGAATTGTCAGCATGTCCGTAGCCGCCGTACCCCGCACCTGCCTGGTCTGGATGATCCTGCGGGTTGTCGTGCAATGGACTGGCGGGCAATGGCTTGTTTCCCTGGGTCGGGCTACCCTCCGAGGCTGGTAGGGTCCCGTCGATTGGCTTGCTGGGGGTCATGTCAAATTCCTTGGTGAAAACGGTGGACGGCGCCATGCCGAAAGCTTGCAAGGCGTGGCATTGGACTGAATAGTCAGGGGCAAACAGGTTTTTTTCCAGAAGGTTGAATAACTGGATTCCGGCACCTGGCATCAAATGTACGGGGTCACAGCACGGCCGGTGTTAAACCTGGATTGGATGCGGTGCAGCGCACGTCGGCAATTGGCGGCATGCCCGGCGATGCAAACCAAGCAAATTTTATTTTGCTATCGAATAAATAGCTGTATGTACAAGCGGCCTATGCGCTAGAGTGGTATTTTCATTGAAAATATTGAAAGGCAACCCATGGCTTACCAGCTTTATTACTGGCCCGGCATCCAGGGGCGTGGCGAATTTGTCCGGCTGGCGCTGGAAGCCGCGGGCGCAGCCTATGTGGATGTGGCACGCGGGGACGAAAAAAACGGGCAGGGCATTGCCGCCCTGATGGAGTGGATGCAGAACCCAGACGTGGCGCCGCTGCCTTTCGCGCCACCGTTCCTGGTCGACGGCAAGGTCGTGGTGGCCCAGACCGCCGCCATCCTGCTTTACCTCGGCCCCCAGTTGGGGCTGGTCAGCCGCAACGAAACCCGGCGCCTGTGGACGCATCAGTTGCAGCTGACCATCGCCGACATGGTGGCCGAGGTGCACGATACCCACCATCCGGTGGCCACAGGCCTGTATTACGCCGACCAGAAGCCCGAGGCCGCCCGGCGCGCAAGGGATTTTTGTAAGAACCGCCTGCCCAAGTACCTGGCCTGGTTTGAAAATGTGCTGCTGCGCAACCCCAAGGGCAGCGCGCACCTGGTGGGGCGGCGGCTGAGCTATGCGGACCTGTCGCTGTTTCAACTGGTCGATGGACTGCTCTACGCCTTTCCAAAAAACATGCGCCGTGCCCTGAAAAAAGCACCGCATGTGGCGGCTTTGCATGACGCCGTGGCGAAGCAAAAACGCATAGCGCTGTATCTGCAGAGCGAACGGCGCATCGCGTTCAACGAAGACGGCATCTTCCGGCATTACCCCGAACTGGATGCCTGAACCTTTCCGGCGGCCCTATTGATAGCTGCTTTCGCAAGCCGGCCTTGCGCATGCAGTCTCCTGGGCAGTTGACGGTCGGCTTTTATCGGGCATGCGTGTCGCCAGGGGCCTGGGTCTGTGTGCAACGGCGCAACGACTTTCACCTACAGCACTGCGTCTGCTTTCCCCACCACCTGAATTGTTTCTCCGGACAACCATTGAAGGGCAGTGAAATGCGCCGCTGAGGCATCAATTTTTTGAAACCCTGGCCAGCGAATGAAATGTCGAGTTCATCGGGCCTCAGGGCTGCATGCGCCTTCAGCCATGGCGCAATTCGGTCAATTTTTCAATCCTTGTTTGATGGAGCCCTCCCATGACAGCCAGCAACGACGATGTAATCAGCACCCTCAACACGCTGCTTGAATCCTGCCGCGATGGCGAATTCGGATTCAGCGTTTCTGCCGAACATACCGAGACCGCCGACCTGAAAAGTCTGTTGATGCGCCACGCCGGCGAATGCCGGACCGCCGGCCAGGAATTGCAGGCGTTGATTCGTCAGCTTGGCGGCGAGCCTGATGAAGGCGGATCGGTGTCCGGTGCGCTGCACCGTGGGTGGGTGTCGGTGCGCGGTGTGCTGAGCGGGCACAGCGACCAGGCCATGCTCGACGAATGCGAGCGCGGTGAGGATTCTGCCGTGGCCAGTTACCGCAAAGCGCTCAAGCAGGATCTGACGCCGGCGATCCGAAATTTCGTTGAAAAACAGGCCCAGGGCGCTCAGAAGAACCACGACGAGATCAAGGCCCTGCGCGACGCCTATCAAGCGCGGCTTTGAGCCAATTCGCCGCCTTTGATTTCGTTGCAGGCATTGGCTGAGGCGAAATGGCGCGACAGCATCAGAAATGCCTGTGGAGCCATGGGCCGGCGTGACAAGTTCTAGTTCCTCAAACTGTCAGCACAAATCACCTGCGCATCAAATTGCGTTCCTTGGCGCGAATAGTCGCTGTCGGTCACGCGGCATCCGGAAACCGTTTCCACGGCTTGCCGAAGAGATGCC
>JBBSRS010000061.1:0-9574 GCA_038242795.1 Burkholderiales bacterium | reverse complement strand
CGCTGCCAAGTTGCCAGCCTGAACGCGCCATGCTGGCCACCACCCGCAGCGTCACCACGGCATTGCTCGAAATGACGCCCGCCAAGCGTCCGCCGGCACGCTGGCGCTGGTCGCGCAGTGCGTGGTCCAGCGCATCGCCATTGTCCTCCGTGCTTTCGAAGGTGCGGCCCTGAAGGCCGGGCACCTCCGGCGCAGTGTTGCCGATGAAATGGCGAAATGCCGCATCGCGTTCCATGCGGGAACTCACATTTTTGATCGGCTCCGAGATGAACAGCAGTTCGCGGTAGCCGGCCTCGACCAGATGGCGTGCGCCGAGCTGCACGGCGCCCGCATTGTCGAGCGAGACAAAGTCGGCCTGCATGTTGTGGTGGCGCCGGTCCACCAGCACCACGGGTTTTCCATGGCGGGCGGCATCGGCAGCGGCACCGGCGTCACCACCCAGGGTGTTCAGGATGAAGCCTTCGACCTGATAGGCCGAAAGCGCTTCAATGGCTTTGCCCTCGCAACGGCTGTCATTGCCGAGATTGAACAGCATCAGCAGGTAGCCGGCTTCCTGGCAGGCTTTTTCCGCCCCGCGCAACACGGCCACCGAAAAAGGATTGGTCACGTCGGCCACCACCAGGCCGATCAGTCGTGAACGGCCGCGCTTGAGCGCCCGCGCCATCGGGCTGGGGCTGTAAGACAGCGCGGCCACCGCCACCTCGACACGTGCGGCAATGTCCGGCGTGAGCAGGGTTTCACGGTGGTTCAGGAAGCGCGACACCGTGGCTTTGGAAACGCCAGCCACCCGGGCCACGTCTGCAATCGTCGCGCGCGCAGAAGGCACGGCAAAAGAAGGTTGAATTTTGGACAGGGGCAGGGAGAAAGGAGGGCGAAAGACAGGCAGTTTTTTGATGAGACTTTGAAACCAGTTTCAGGAATGGTAGCACCCCAGGCAGGCAGTCCAAAGTTTCTTTAACTATGATTTTTATAGCAAACAAAGTATGTGCTGTATGCGAAAATCCAGTTTTTAACCAGTATTTAAACAAGGGCTGCAGTGTCAGCTTGGGCAGGCTCTGCGCGCTGCGTTGTCAGCCTTGTTAACGCTGGGACCACACAGGCCGCTCGAGCTTAAATAATTGTTCATGCATCACCGCGCTGGATAAAGTCGAGTGCGCATGGATGTGCCGGTTTGGACTTGCCTGGTTGTCAGCCTAACGCTTACAGCGTCTGGGCTTTACCGCCTATGAGCCACTTGCCTGGCATGTCAGAAGATCAAGGCAGAGAAAAAGTTAACCTCCCAACGCAAGGCAGGCCCATCATGAACAAACCTTCAGCCATTTCAATTCCCACCGACACAGTGGTTGCTCCGACACATGAATGCCTGAAGCCTGTCGATGTCAGCCTTTCAGACATTGCTCAAAAAAATCGTCATAAAACTGTGCGTGTCTGCGGGTTTCAGTCCGGAAAACTGCATTCCAGATTTGCCGGATACATGGCATTCGGTGCCGCTGTGTTTGTTTCGCTGATGGCGGCGGCCACCGTGGCCAGCCATGACGTTCCCTTGATGCTCGGAGGATTTTGAAATGACAGTGTCTGAGAATTCTCGCAGTCCGAAAAAAATGGACGACCCCAGCGCATCTGGCACGGCTGAAGAAGCCAGCAACTCGGCAAAAGTTGTAGCCAAGCCAGAGGGTTCTCCCACCTCGGCTTCAATTGCGACTGAAATTCCAGGTGGCGAAGAACCCAGCTTGGCATTGGAACCGGATTTGCCGTCCGATGGCAAAGACGCTGTTGGAGAAGCAATGATTCGCGATTTGCCGCAACGTCCCGAGTTAAGCGAGCCGCCCAGCCAGCCCAACCCTTCTTCCCAGAAAAACTGAAAGCACAACATGGCCACAAATCCAAATGTACCTCCACCGGAACCCGTCCAGCCCTTGTCGACTCCTCCCGAGCCGGGTGAAGTGCAACCAACGCCCATGCCGATGATTTCCTGAATTTTCAATAAATCAGACCAAACTGCTTCATTTGAAGTAAACCAAGCGCACTGGGCTCTTGCGGTTTGAATGTTGAAAATATATTTATAAATATCCAGTTCGAGATAAAACTTTTATACAGATGCATATGAATTTTTCGGCTATAAATCTAGTACCTAAAAGAACTCTGAAAACTTGATATCGCGTTTGAAAATAGTTATTTAAGTTGAATCTGTTGAATAGTTTAAAGAGATTGAAATTCAGCTTCAATTATTTATCTTGGTTTTGATTATCTTTAGAATCGCTTAGATCCAATGCAATTCACTGATTGCTTTATTTTGTGAATTTACATTACTGTGCCTTGGCTTGATGACCAAAATTTTTTTTAAATAATTTCAAGACAATAGACCGTTAAGCATCTGTATTTCAATTTATATTCAAAAATTTTTAATTGTTATGTCGATTCAGCTATTCGCATAGGTATTTTCCTATGCGAGTGACTGAAATTTCCTACATGGACGTGCGCGGTTTTTGTTTAGAGTCATTCCCAAAACATCGAATGCTTTAAATAGTCACTTTTGACCATCAAAGAGTATTCTTGTTTACAGGGATGCCATCATGAAAGCAAGCAAGCCAGACGGCGAGCGAGAGTTGAAACCTTCCAAAAACAATTCCGAGCGTCCTGACAATGGTTCTCGGGGTTGGAAAGAACAAGGTTCAAACGCAGGACTTTTTAAACATAATCCCCACAAACCGCAAACATTGGCATGTCATGCTTGGCTCAACAGTTGAGAATGTTAGAAGTGCTTGTTTTACTCTAGAGGGTGGAATCCAATAGCATTCCTCTAACAAGTCTGGACAATATTCAATGCGTTTTCTGAATTGCGGATTCCTCTGAGCGCATATAGGCAACAGCCGATTTTATCGACTCTGGACCAAAGGATGAACCTCCCTCAAACCGAGCTTTCGCTGATTGACACTTCGCCGTCAACGTTGCTTGTTGCTGGCTTGGCCCCCTTTGCGACCTGCTGCGCGTGCTTCTTCAGTCGTGAACTCATGGGCGTTTCCGCTTCGGTGTGCAGCCCTGCCGCCCTCTCTGGCAATTTCACGCTGTCTTTCAGGGTTCATCGCCGCAAAGCCGCGTTCGGACTTTTTACCCTGCTTGTCAGCCGTTTTGGTGTCTTGTTTGCCAGTTGATTCCATGCCGATGTCTCCTTAAAAGGTGCGCTTTAAAAATCCGCAGTCCATGCAAGCGCTTCATGGATAAAAGTGACATGCCACTGCAGTCTGTCAAATTTTGATTTTTTTTGATGAATTTAGCAATTTTCTCAGTAATAGGTCTAATTTTTATGTAGGACAACAGGCGTTAAACAATTCAGGTTTGTCTGTGCCGTGGTTGATGCCTGGTCCCACGCCAAGGGGACGACACGACAAATCCCTACATTTGCTGAAGCTTGTGTCTCATGCGCCAATCAGAGGGCAGGCAGCTAAATTGACCCTTGGCTGACGGTCAGCCGCTCCTCTTTTTAAAAGGAAAATTGACATGCGTGATTCATCGTTTAAAACCGGAACCGTTGCCGCGCTTGCTTTGGCTGCTGCTCTGGCATTGGCTGGCTGCAACAAGCCAGCAGACAATTCAACGACCACGACGACGCCGGGGTCGACTTCAACCACTCCGTCCACTGGGTCCATGGGCTCATCCAGTACATCGGGCGCCACGGGTTCAGGGTCTATGGGGTCATCCGGTACGCCGGGCGCTGCGGGCACAGGCTCAATGGGAAGTGGTTCTGCCATGCCGCCAGCCAGTGCCGCCAGTGGGAGTGGCGGTTAATCTTTCTTGAAAACCTGGCCACATACCTTCTCAAAAAAGCCCCATGCGCTTGCCGCGCATGGGGCTTTTTTGCCATTACGTTGCGCCTGAGGCGAATCAGCCCTGCGCGACAGGCCGGTTTGGGTCCTTGCACCAGTCGCTCCAGCTGCCGGCATACAGCGCGGTTCGTCCGAGCCCTGCAATCTCCATCGCGATCAGGTTGGGCAGGGCACTGACGCCGCTGCCGCAGTGGTGGACCACCGTGGCGGGCTGTTGCTGCCCCAGCAACGCTAAAAATTCAGCCTTCAACTGCTCGGCTGGCTTGAATTTCCCATCAGACGTCATGTTCATCCCAAAAGGCCGATTGAGCGCGCCTGGAATGTGACCAGCGACAGGGTCGAGTGGCTCAACCTCGCCTTTGAAGCGCGGTGTGGCGCGCGCATCAATCAGGGTTAGGGCAGGGCGTCCGAGCTGGCTGGCAATGGTTTGGGCATCCACCAGCCGGGCGCACTCAGGCCCAGTCAGGAAATTTGTCTGGAAATGCGCTGGTTCCTCGCCACTGTTGACAGCGCCGCCCGCCGCCTGCCATGCCTGCAGACCGCCATCGAGCACGGCGACGTTTTCATGGCCGGCCCATTTCAGCATCCACCACAGGCGGCCGCAATAGTTGGCCTGGTTGCGGTCATAGACGACGGCCTGCATTTCATTGCCCATGCCGACGCTGGACAGCCAGGTGGCAAACTTTTCGCGATTGGGCAGCGGATGGCGTCCGCCCGAGGCCGGCGCGTCGGCGCCTGTGGCGGTGATCACGCCATGCGCGCCTGGCACGCCGTGGCGGGCTGTGAGGGCGGTTTCCAGGTCGGCGTAGATGGCGCCGGGAATATGCGACTTCAGGTAATTTTGCATGCCAGCATGGGGCTGCATCAATTCAAAACTGCAATCGAAGAGGCGCAGTGGCTGGCCGCTTTTTGTCAAGGCCTGCAGTTGTTCCGCCGAGATCAAGGTGGTGTAGTTCGTCATGAGGATTCCTTGGGTAGCAAACTCAATGTTCTTCAGCCGGTGCATTGGGCGCCGCACGGGTCCGAAGCATGGTGGCGGCAACAGCGCTGACGATGATAAGCGCCATGCCGACCCAGCCGGTCAGGGGAATTTTGTCACCAAAAAGGACCAGGCTGTAGAGCGCGGCAAACACGATTCCCGAATATTGCAGGTTGGCGACCATCAGGGTGCTGCCATGGTTTTTCGACATCGCGTAGGCCTTGGTCATGGCCAGTTGACCCAGCGACGCGAGAATGCCGATGGGTGGCAGCCACAGGGCTTGCTGCCAGCTCCACGCTGAGGTGCCGGTCAGCGCCATGCCCATGCCGCCGGCAACCGCCGTGCCGACCCCGAAATAAAACACCGTGCGTATTTCAGGCTCGCCCATGCGCGAAATCGCCATGACCTGCATGTAGGCAAAGGCCGCACCCAGCCCCGACAGCAGCCCGACGAGACCGGCAAAGCTCTGGTTCTGGTCCATGGCGGGTCGCAGCAGCATGACCACGCCGCCAAAGCTGGCCAGAATCGCCAGCACCAGCGGACCCTGGTTCGGTCCCTTCCTGCCCGGCTTGCCCAGCATCAGCGCGCCGCCCACCAGGAAAGCGGCAATCCACACACTGCTCATGTAGTTCAGCGTCATGGCGGTGGCCAGGGGCAAGTGGGCAATCGCATAAAACCAGGCCGACAGCGACATCACCCCGATCACGCTGCGCCAGGCATGCATGGCCGGGTAGGCCGTGCGCAGGGACGTGCCGTGGACCCGTGCATACAGCGCCATGAAGACAATGCTCACGGCGCCCCGGTAAAACACCAGTTCGGCACTGGTGAAGTGTGCGGACGCGAACTTGACGCACACGCCCATGGAGGCAATCAGGAACGCGGACAGGACCATCCAGACGGCTTGCATCGATAGATTTCCGGGTTTTACAGGTTAAAAAGGCCTTTTGCGCATGGCCAGCATGCGTGAGCAGCTATTTAATAGATAGCAGTCAAGCTGACGGATGCACACCCTCAGATCATCTGGGTGGTTTTGCTGGCGCCCATTTCACGGCGATACCACTCGTGAAAGTGCTGCATGCCGTCTTCCATCGGGCTCTGGTAGGGGCCGAATTCGTTGTCGCCGCGCAGCATCAGCGCCTTGCGGCCCGCGTCCATGCGCAATGCCAATTCATCGTCCTCGACGCAGGTTTCCATGTAGGCCGCCTGCTGGGCTTCAATGAACTCGCGCTCGAAAGCGCAGATTTCCTCGGGGTAGAAAAACTCCACCACATTCAGCGTCTTGTCGGGGCCCTGCGGATGCAGCGAACTGACCACCAGCGTGTGTGGATACCACTCGACCATGATGTTGGGATAGCAGGTCAGCCAGATGGCGCCGTATTTTGGCGCCTGGCCCTGACGGTACTGCAGCACCACGTCATGCCACAGCTTGTACACATCGGTGCCGGGCTTGCCGAGCTTGTCGGACACCCCCACCGTCTGCACCGAATAGGTTGGCGCCAGTTCCCAGCTCAGGTCGTCGGTGGTGACAAAGCCGCCCAGTCCGGGATGGAAGGGGCCGACATGGTAGTCCTCCAGATAAACCTCGATGAAGGTTTTCCAGTTGTAGCTGCACTCGTGTCGATGCACCTTGTCAAGCTGGTAACCGGAAAAATCAAGGTCAGCCATGTGGCCCATGGGTGCCATCTCGGCGGCAATGTCGCGGCCGTTGTCCTCGAACACCAGGCCGTTCCAGGTCGTCGTCTTGTAGCGGTTCAGGTTCAGGCAAGGATCGACCTCGAAATGCGGCGCGCCGATCAACTCGCCCGAGGTGTTGTAGGTCCAGCGGTGCAGCGGGCAGACGATGTTGCTGCCGGTGTTGCCGCGTCCCTGCAGCATGGTGGACTGGCGATGCCGGCAAACGTTGGAAATCAGTTCGATGCCCGAGGCATTGCGCACCAGTGCGCGGCCGTCGCCTTCCTGGGGCAATGTGTAGTAGTCGCTCAAATGGGGAACGGCCAGTTCATGGCCCAGGTAGCGGGGGCCGTGCGCAAACAGTTTTTGCTGTTCGCGCTGGTAAAGCCCGGCGTCAAAATAACTGGAAATGGGGAGCTGGCTGGTGGCTTGCAACAGCCGAAGGCTTTTATCGGTCATCGGTTTCTCTCAACAGGCTGCCGAAGCCGATCGAGGCAACGGTACAAAAGCCGGGCAGACAAGCGGGCGCAAAGCAGGCTACAGGCAAAAAATAAGGCGAACTTGACAGGGGCGTGACCCGTCCCGGTATCAAAAAACGGTTGTCAAGTGTACCCGCGTGCCAAGCTGTCAAGGGCATGTCTGAAGCCAGCGGGATAATGCCTGACTGCCCGACTTTGCGGGTGCCTACATTCAGAATCACTGCAAACCTTTAAAATCAGGCACAAAATCTTATCCATATGGCCAAAAGCTCCGCTTCCTCTTCTGCATCCCCGGCTGTACCTGACGCCAATGCCTCATCCTTGCCAGCATTGCCTGCCACCTACGAGGCCGCCTTGCAGGAACTTGAAGGGCTCGTGGCCCGGCTGGAGTCTGGCCAGTTGCCACTCGACCAGTTGCTGACGGGATACCAGCGCGGCGCGCAGCTGCTGAAATTTTGCCGGGACCGGCTCGAAGCGGTCGAAACCCAGATCAAGGTGCTGGAAGGCACGGAATTCAAACCCTGGGCCCAGCCTTAAATCTTTTTCAGGAGCCATCCAACACACGCATGCTTCGCCCTTGTCCGCAACGCTGCCGGACGATCGAAGCAGGCGTTGACTTGTACTGAAACTGTCCCCATGCCCCTGTTATCAACGGCCTCAACGCCCCAGCGCAAAAGACCACTGAATTGAACGCTTCTGAATCTACTTCCCTGTTTGACCTGGGTGCCTGGAGCGCCGGGCACTTTGCCGTCATTGAGGGCGCCCTGTCGCGTTGGGTCGCCAACCCGGTCGATGCACCCGCCCCAGCGGGACTTGGCGATGCCATGCGCTATGCCGTTCTCGACGGTGGCAAGCGTCTGCGTCCATTGCTGGTCATGGCCGCCTGCGACGCGGTCGGTGGCAACCCCTCGGTGGCCTTGCACCCGGCCTGCGCGGTTGAACTGATCCATGCCTATTCGCTGGTGCATGATGACATGCCCTGCATGGACAACGACGTGCTGCGCCGTGGCAAGCCCACGGTGCACGTTGAGTTCGGCGAAGCGCAGGCACTGCTGGCCGGCGATGCGCTGCAGGCGCTGGCGTTTGAACTGCTGACACCCGACGATGCGTCAATCAACACCGCCACGCAGGCACGTTTTTGCCGCCTGCTGGCCCAAGCCGCCGGTTATCGGGGCATGGCGGGCGGACAGGCCATTGACCTGGCCAGCGTTGGCCTGCCGCTCACTTCCGCACAACTCCACGAGATGCACCGCCTCAAGACCGGCGCACTGTTGCAAGCCAGCGTGATGATGGGCGCCATTTGCGGCAGCCCATCCCCGGCGGCACTCGAGGCCTTGCGTGGTTACGGCGCCGCTGTCGGCCTGGCTTTTCAGGTCGTCGACGACATTCTGGACGTGACGGCCGATGAGGCCACGCTGGGCAAGACGGCGGGCAAGGATGCCGCCCAGGACAAACCGACCTTCGTCTCGCTGATGGGACTGGAGGCTTCACGGCGTTATGCGCAAGAATTGCTGGCGAAAGCCCTGGACAGCCTTCAGGCCAGCCAGCTTGACAACACCCATGCCTTGCGGGCGCTGGCCGACATGCTGGTCAACCGGCAGCACTAGTTCGGGCTTCACCCGGCACCGACATTACGGAAATACACCACGATGTACTCATTGCTTGAAACCATCAACAGTCCGGCTGACCTGCGCAGGCTTCCACGCGCGCAGCTCAAGACGCTGGCCGATGAACTGCGCGCCTTTGTGCTCGACAGCGTTTCCAAAACTGGTGGGCATTTGAGCTCGAACCTGGGAACGGTCGAGCTGACCGTGGCCCTGCACTACGTTTTCAACACGCCTGACGACCGGCTGGTGTGGGACGTGGGCCACCAGACCTATCCGCACAAGATACTGACCGGCCGGCGGGACCGCATGGGCTCCTTGCGCCAGTTTGGCGGACTGTCGGGTTTTCCGCGCCGTGACGAAAGCGAACACGACACCTTCGGCACAGCGCATTCATCGACCTCCATTTCAGCAGCGCTCGGCATGGCGCTGGCCTCCCAGTTCAAGGGCGAGGACCGCAATGCCGTCGCCATCATCGGCGACGGCTCCATGAGTGCCGGCATGGCCTTCGAGGCGCTGAACAACGCCGGCGTCCATGACGACTGCCGCCTGCTGGTGGTGCTCAACGACAACGACATGAGCATCAGTCCGCCGGTGGGGGCACTGAACCGCCATTTGGCCCAGCTGATGAGCGGACGGTTTTACGCCTCGGCCCGGCAGGTCGGCAAGCAGGTGCTGCGCGTGGCGCCGCCGTTGCTGGAACTGGCCAAGCGGCTGGAGTCGCATGCCAAGGGCATGGTGGTGCCGGCCACGCTGTTCGAGAACTTCGGTTTTAACTACATCGGCCCGATTGACGGCCATGACCTAGAGTCGCTGATTCCGACGATGGAAAACATCAAGCATTTGATGGCGACCGGTGCCGGCCCGCAGTTTTTGCATGTCGTGACCAAAAAAGGCCAAGGTTACAAGCTGGCCGAAGCCGATCCGATTGCCTACCACGGCCCCGGCAAGTTCGACCCCGCGATGGGCCTGCAAAAATCCAGCACGCCCGCCAAGCAGACGTTTACCCAGGTGTTT
>JBBSRS010000060.1:0-9618 GCA_038242795.1 Burkholderiales bacterium | reverse complement strand
GGCCGGCGGTCCCATTCCATTTCCACCTTGTCAAGGGATCCCGAGGTGGCGGCCATCAAGACCTCGAACAGATCGGTTTTCAACCGCATCATGATGGGCTGGGTTTCCGGGTCGCCCATGCGGCAGTTGAATTCCAGCGTCTTGGGCTTGCCCTGCGCATCGATCATGAGGCCAGCGTATAAAAACCCGGTGAACGGAATGCCGTCTTTTTCCATGCCCCGGATGGTGGGCAAGATGATTTCGCGCATCGCCCGGGCGTGGACATCGGGTGTGACCACCGGGGCTGGGGAATACGCGCCCATGCCGCCCGTGTTCGGCCCCTGGTCGCCATCGAGCAACCGCTTGTGGTCCTGGCTGGTGGCCATGACGGCGACGTTCTTGCCATCGCACATGACGATAAAACTGGCTTCCTCGCCCTGCAAAAAGTCCTCAATGACCACCCGCGCGCCGCCTTCGTTGTGGCTCACGCCCAGTGGATTGAATTCCGGGTCCGGCGCCAGCATGAATTCAATCGCCTCATGCGCCTCGTGCAGGGTCATGGCCACCACCACGCCCTTGCCGGCGGCCAGGCCATCAGCTTTGACCACGATCGGCGCGCCTTTATCATCGACATAGGCGTGCGCCGCTGCTGCATCGTTGAAGGTTTCGTAATCGGCGGTCGGAATATGGTGGCGCTTCATGAAGGCCTTGGAAAACGCCTTGGAGCTTTCCAGCTGCGCCGCCGCCTTGGTCGGGCCAAACACCCGCAAACCGTGTGCGCGAAACTCATCGACGATGCCGGCAGCCAGTGGCTGCTCTGGGCCAACAACCGTTATCGCTATCTTTTCAGTAGCAGCCCAAGCCCGCAGAGCTTGCGGATCACTGATATTTATGTTCTCAAACCGGGAATCGAGCGCGGTTCCGCCATTGCCTGGCGCGACATAGACCGCCTGCACCCTGGGCGACTGGGCCAGTTTCCAGGCCAGCGCATGCTCACGGCCGCCGCCGCCCACCACCAGGACTTTCATGAGGAATCTTTCATTGTTGTTGTGTTTTCTAAAGTGGTTTATTCGGAAAGCTCGGCATTGTGAAAGACTTCCTGCGTGTCGTCCATGTCTTCCAGCACATCCAGCAGTTTTTGCATTTTCTGGGACTCTTCCTCGTTCAGCTCAATGGCGTTGTCGGCGCGCATGGTGACTTCTGCCAGCTCGGCGACCAGGCCGGCGGCCTCCAGGGCGCATTTGACGGTTTCCAGTTCGGTATAAGGTGTCAGCACTTCAATGGCGCCGTCCTCGTGCGCAATCACATCGTCGGCGCCGGCTTCCAGGGCAATTTCCATCACCTGGTCCTCGTTCGTGCCGGGCGCAAAAATAAGCTGGCCGCAATGCTTGAACTGGAACACCACCGAGCCTTCGGTGCCCATGTTGCCGCCATGCTTGGAAAACGCATGGCGAACCTCGGCCACGGTGCGCACCTTGTTGTCGGTCATGCAGTCCACCAGGATCGCCGCCCCGCCGATGCCATAGCCTTCGTAGCGGACTTCTTCGTAGTGAACGCCTTCCAGGTTGCCGGTGGCCTTGTCGATGTTGCGCTTGACCGTGTCGGCCGCCAGATTGGCCGCCTTGGCCTTTTCAACCGCCAGGCGCAGGCGTGGATTGGTCGCCAGGTCGCCGCCGCCCAGGCGCGCAGCCACCATGATTTCGCGTATCACCCGCGTCCAGACCTTGCCGCGTTTGTCGTCCTGGCGACCCTTGCGGTGTTGAATATTTGCCCATTTACTATGACCGGCCACGGAAAATCCTTCAGCAATTGATTTAATCTACCGCAATCATTTTACTTTTCGCCAGTCCTTCTTCCACGCCGTTTTATCAGGACCTCCACATCATGGCCGAGCCGCTCCTCATTGCCCAAAATTCCCTGACCCAATGCGAGCTGCTGCCGGCACTGGCCAACCGGCATGGCCTGATCACCGGCGCCACCGGAACCGGCAAGACGGTCACCCTGCAGACCCTGGCCGAAAGCTTTTCCAGAATCGGCGTGCCGGTCTTCATGGCCGATGTGAAAGGCGATCTGACCGGCATCAGCCAGGCCAGCGTCATGGGTGAAAAACTGGCCGGTATTCTGAAAGAACGCGGTCTGGCAACGCCCGAGCCGATGGCTTGCCCCGCCACGCTGTGGGATGTGTTTGGCGAGCAGGGCCATCCGGTGCGTGCCACGGTGTCCGACATGGGGCCTTTGCTGCTGGGCCGCATGCTCAACCTGAATGAAACGCAGGCCGGTGTGCTCAACCTGGTCTTCAAGATTGCCGACGACAACGGCCTGCTGCTGCTGGACCTCAAGGACCTGCGCGCCATGCTGCAGTACGTCGGAGACAACGCCAGCCAGTTCACCACTCAGTACGGCAATGTCAGCGCCGCCAGCGTCGGCGCCATCCAGCGCGGGTTGATGCAGATTGAAACCCAGGGCGGCGACAAATTCTTTGGCGAGCCGATGCTCAACCTCAGCGACTTCATGCAGACAGACATCGCCGGGCATGGCGTCATCAACATTCTGGCAGCCGACAAGCTGATGCATTCGCCCCGCCTGTACGCGACGTTCCTGCTGTGGATGCTGTCCGAGCTGTTCGAGCAGTTGCCAGAAATCGGCGATCCGGACAAGCCCAAGCTGGTGTTCTTTTTTGACGAGGCGCATTTGCTGTTCACCGATGCGCCCAAGGCACTGGTCGAGCGCATTGAACTGGTGGTGCGGCTGGTTCGCTCCAAAGGCGTCGGGGTTTATTTTGTAACGCAAAACCCTCTGGATATTCCGGATTCGGTGCTGGCGCAGCTGGGCAACCGGGTACAGCATGCCTTGCGCGCCTATACGCCGCGCGATCAGAAAGCCGTCAAGGCCACGGCGCAAACCATGCGGCAAAACCCCGGGCTGGACATCGAAACCGCGATCACCGAACTGGCCGTGGGCGAGGCGCTGGTGAGTTTCCTCGACGCCAAGGGCCGGCCCAGCGTCACCGAGCGCGCCTTTGTGCTGCCTCCCGGCAGCCAGCTCGGCCCGATCTCGCCACAGCAGCGCCAGCAGCTCCTTCAGAACTCGCTGGTGGCCGGTGTCTATGAAAAGGAAGTGGACCGTGTGTCGGCCTACGAGATGCTTCAGGAACGCGCAGTTGCAGCAACCGGCCCTTCGACCGCCCTGCCAAATGGTGGCGCGGCAGGTCAGGCAGCGTCAGGTGGCATGCTGGGCGGACTGAACGACATGCTGTTTGGCCGTACCGGTCCGCGCGGCGCCAAATATGATGGCCTGGCGCAAAGCATGGCCAAGTCCGCCGTCCGCACCATGGGCTCGACAGTCGGGCGCGAGATCATCCGTGGTGTACTGGGCAGCCTGTTCGGCGGCAAAAAACGCTGACAATCGGTTATCGACACCACAAGAAAGCCGCCCCCTCATGAGCAACGTTCACCTGATCAACCACCCGCTGGTGCAGCACAAGCTGACGCTGATGCGCCGCAAGAACGCTTCGACCAGCACCTTCCGCACCCTGCTCAGCGAGCTGAGCAACCTGATGGCCTACGAAGTCACACGCGACATGCCGCTGCAGGACATCCAGGTGGAAACGCCGCTGGAAACCATGACCAGCAAGATCATCGATGGCAAAAAGCTGGTTCTGGTGTCCATCTTGCGCGCCGGCAACGGTTTCCTCGATGGTTTCCTGAACGTCGTGCCCGGCGCCCGCGTGGGCCACATCGGCCTGTACCGCGACCCAGAAACCCTGGAGCCGGTCGAGTATTACTTCAAGATGCCGCAGGAAATGGAAGAACGCGACATCGTCATCGTCGACCCGATGCTGGCCACCGGCAATTCGGCCATTGCGGCGGTGGACAGGCTCAAGCAGCTCAAGCCCAAGTCGATCAAGTTTGTCTGCCTGTTGACCTGCCCGGAAGGTGTCGCAGCCTTGCAAAAAGCCCATCCCGATGTGGCCATCTACACCGCGGCGATCGACCGGCAACTCAACGAGCATGGCTACATCCTGCCGGGCCTGGGCGATGCCGGGGACCGTATTTTTGGAACAAAATAACGCGTTTGCGCATACTGTACCTGCATAAACAGCTATTTAATTCATAGCATCCAAATCTTCATTTTCAGACCGCTCCCGACTGTTTAATCCGAAGCTTTTCATGCCTGTGCCGAAGGAAACTTCCCAAACCGTTTTGCCTGCGCTGCCATGGCTGGCCGTCGGTCAGACCTTTCCGCCATTGGAAAACGCCTGGAACAGCGCCGACCCGGCACCCGGCCTGCTGGCGGCCGGCGAGACACTGGATGCCACCACCTTGATCCGGGCGTATTCAAGCGGTATTTTTCCCTGGTTCAGCCTGGGGCAGCCCGTGCTCTGGTGGAGTCCCGATCCGCGCATGGTGCTGCGAACCGCTGACTTCAAACTGCACCGGTCGCTGCGCAAACGCATGGTTCATTTCATCCACGATAGCGGCTGCGAAATCAGGTTTGACACGGCCTTCGAGCGCGTCATCAATGCTTGCGCCAGCACATCCAGAACGGGCCAGTCCGGCACCTGGATTGTTTCGGAAATGGAGCAGGCTTATGGCGAATTGCACCATACAGGCCACGCCCACAGCGTGGAGACATGGGTCAACGGAGAACTTGCCGGCGGCCTGTACTGCGTCAACCTGGGCACCATGGTTTTTGGCGAATCGATGTTTGCACACCAGACCGATGCTTCCAAGATCGCACTGGCCGCGCTGGTCGCCTTTTGCCGCGTCAAAGGCATTCCCATGATCGACTGCCAGCAAAACACCGGCCATCTTGCATCACTCGGTGCCGTCGAAATCAGCCGTGCAGCGTTTGCTGCCCACCTGCGCCAGCATGTGAATACCAGCGCCCCCACATGGCATTTTGATTCCCTATACTGGCAAGAACTTTTGAACGCGACAGCAACCCCACTGTCCGCAACACCGTGACGCATCTCAAAGACCTGCCGCTGCACACTTTGCAGTTCTATGCCACGGCGCCCTACCCCTGCAGCTACCTGGCTGGCCGGCAGGCACGATCACAAGTGGCAACACCCAGTCACCTGATCCACAACAATGCCTATTCAGAACTGGTCACCCAGGGTTTCCGGCGCAGTGGCATGTTCACCTACCGGCCCTACTGCGATGGGTGCCAGGCGTGTGTGCCGCTGCGTGTGCCTGTCAACACCTTCGTGCCGGACCGCAGCCAGCGGCGTGCCTGGAAGCGCCACCAGACCCTCAAAGCCATCAGCCTGAAACTGTGTTTTATGCCCGAACACTACCAGTTGTACCTGCGCTATCAGAACAGCCGTCACGCCGGCGGCGGCATGGACCATGACAGCATTGACCAGTACACCCAGTTCCTGCTCCAAAGCCGCGTCAATTCAAGGCTGGTCGAGTTTCGGGAATCCTTGCCCAATGGCGAGGCCGGCGCGCTGAAAATGGTGTCAATTCTGGATGTGCTGGAAGACGGTATTTCAGCGGTCTACACTTTCTATGAGCCGCAAGCAGGCGCTGGTTATGGAAACTACGGTGTGCTCTGGCAGATCGAGCAGGCCCGGCAACTCGGCCTGCCATTTGTCTACCTGGGTTACTGGATTGCCCAGAGTCCCAAGATGAGCTACAAGCTCAACTTCAAACCAAACGAAGTGCTGCAGAACGGCACATGGATCGACTCACGAACGATCAACGCCGACACCAAACAGGCGCGTTAGACAATTGCCCGGCGAAACGGCATGGCGATTCATGAATACATGCATTTTTCACAAGGTAAAATTTGCAGCAGAAGGCCTGCACATGAAAAAACCCGATACCGACCATCCCGCCAAGCCAACCGTTCAGGTGATTGAACGCATTTTCAATCTGCTGGACATTCTGGCCCACCATGAGGAAGCTGTTTCCCTCAAGGAAATCAGCGAACAATCCGGCCTGCATCCCTCGACGGCGCACCGCATTCTGAACGATCTGGCCTTGGGTCGAGTTGTGGAACGGCCGACAGCTGGAAACTATCGACTGGGCATGCGTCTCCTCGAACTCGGCAATCTGGTCAAGGCGCGTCTCAATGTTCGTGATGCGGCCCTTATTCCCATGCGTGAGTTGCACAAACTGACGCAGCAACCCGTCAACCTGAGCATGCGTCAGGGCGACGAAATCCTGTATGTCGAGCGCACCTACGGCGAACGTTCCGGCATGCAGGTGGTGCGGGCCATAGGTGGCCGGGCGCCACTGCATTTGACGTCGGTCGGCAAACTTTTCCTGGCATCAGACGATCCCCAGCGTCTGCGGGCCTATGCCACCCGAACGGGTTTGCCTGGTCAAACGCGCAACAGCATCACCGACTTGGCGGTGCTGGAACGCGAACTTTCCAAGGCTCGCCAGTATGGGTTTGCGCGCGACAACGAGGAACTCGAACTGGGGGTTCGTTGCATGGCCGCCGGTATTTATGACGACCAGAACAAGCTGGTGGCGGGCTTGTCAATTTCAGCGCCTGCCGACCGGCTGGATGAAAGCTGGTTGCCGAAACTGCAAGCCACCGCCAACGAAATATCGACCACGCTAGGCTACGCTTTAAAGTAAAAAACGGGGTCAGCGCTTACTGTACAAGCATTTTAAGCTACAGATACCATAGCAGCTAGAAAAAATTGGCTGATACGATTTTTTGAGGACACAAATCAGGCAATGGCTTCATGCTTGCAGACCGCTGACCTTCAACCGTTGATGTGCTTGTCGGAAGCGCTGATCTTGACCTTTTGGTCCACCACCGGGTTGGTTTCAACCCAGCGCCGCACGCGCTCCGCATCGCCCAAGCGGCTTAGCTTGCCGGCGGAATCCAGAAACACCATGATCAGTTTGCGGCCTGCGATTTTGGTCTGCATGACCAGACACTGACCGGCTTCATTGATATAGCCTGTTTTTTGCAAACCAATGTCCCATTCAGGATTTTTCACGAGCCGGTTGGTGTTGTTGTACTGAAGCGTTCGGCTGCCGACTTCGACTTGATAACCGGGCGAAGTTGTCAACTCGCGCAGCACCGGGTCACCGTGGGCAGCATTGACCAATGACGCGAGGTCTTGCGCGCTCGACTGGTTACGACTCGAAAGACCGGTGGGTTCGGCATAGCTGGTGTCATGCATACCCAGCATTTTTGCTTTGGCATTCATGAGACTGACAAAAATTGCCATGCCGCCTGGATAAGTGCGGCCAAGGGCATGGGCAGCCCGGTTTTCGCTCGACATCAACGCCAGGTGCAGCATTTCTCCCCGGGACAGGGTGGTGCCCACACTCAGCCGTGAACGGCTGTGCTTTTCAGTGTCGACGTCATCCTGGGTCACGGTGATCAGTTCGTCCATGGGGAGCCTTGCACCGCTGATGATCACACCGGTCATCAACTTGGTGAGCGACGCGATGGGCAGCACGGCATGTTCATTCTTGCTGAACAGCACTTCGTGCGTGTCCTGGTCGATCACCAAGGCCACGCTGGACTTCAGATCGAGTGGGTCGATGGCGCTGTGCAAGCCAGCCATTTGGCCAAAGGAAGGAATGGCGGGAATGAGGGCCTGAATAATCGAAGGCCGCTTCGCATGGGTTACCTTGGCGCTGGTTTCAAAACGTACGCTCTTGCGGGCAGATACTACTTTTTTAGACGCTCTGGATTTTTCGACATGGGGTTTTTTGACGATGGCTCGCTTAGACGCCGATTTTGCCGGTGCCGCATGGGCAACCGGTGCAACCAGAGCAAACGACAAAGCAAAGAATCCCACGATTTTTAATGCGCGACTCAAAAGCTGTTTCGACATGGTGAATATGGCCTGTTTTGGTTGCGGTAAATAGGAAGGCTGAAGTGTATCGAAATAGAAAAAGTCACGCAATATCAGGAGCTTGCGTGACTTTCTTAAAACACCACCAGAATTTCTGGCTTTGGCTTTGCCGCCCTCTTCACTGCGGTGCTAAGCCATTGAATCTAAAAGATATTATTCAAATCAAATTGGCTAACCCTGGGCAGCAACTCTGTCAGCTTTACTTTGAAGTTTATTCAAGGCGCTTAAATAAGCTTTGGCTGACGCCACCACGATATCAGGATCAGACCCTGTTCCATTCACAACACGTCCGCTGTTTTGTAAACGTACCGTCACTTCTCCCTGGCTTTCGGTGGAGCCACTGATGGCGTTGACCGAATAAAGCACCATTTCTGCACCACTTTTGACATGCGTTTCAATTGCCTTGAGGGATGCATCCACCGGACCATTCCCATCGGACTGGCCCTTGACTTCCTTGCCTGCGACAGTGAAAACGACGCAAGCCTGGGGACGTTCACCGGTTTCGCTGTGCTGAGAAAGAGATACAAAACCGTACTGCTCGTTACTGTGAGTGACACTTTCATCACTGACCAAGGCAAGAATGTCCTCGTCAAAGATTTCGCTCTTTCGGTCTGCAAGATCCTTGAATTTGATGAAGGCATTGTTGACGTCGGTTTCACTTTCCATCGCCACGCCAAGTTCCTGTAAACGCTGCTTGAAGGCATTTCGTCCACTCAGCTTGCCCAGCACAATCTTGTTGGCCGACCAGCCCACGTCTTCTGCCCGCATGATTTCATACGTGTCGCGCGCCTTCAGTACACCGTCCTGATGAATGCCGGAAGCGTGGGCAAAAGCGTTGGCGCCCACGACGGCCTTGTTGGGCTGCACCACAAAACCGGTCGTCTGGCTCACCAGACGGCTGGCCGCCAGTATCTGATGCGTGTCAATACCAAGTTCGAGACCAAAATAATCCTTGCGTGTCTTCACCGCCATCACCACTTCTTCCAGTGAGCAGTTTCCAGCGCGTTCGCCCAGGCCGTTGATGGTGCATTCCACCTGCCGGGCCCCGCCGATTTTCACGCCGGCCAGTGAATTCGCAACGGCCATGCCCAGGTCGTTGTGGCAATGCACCGACCAGACCGCCTTGTCACTGTTGGGAATGCGTTCGCGCAGGTTTTTGATGAAGTTGCCATACAATTCTGGAATCGCATACCCCACGGTGTCGGGAACATTGATGGTGGTGGCACCTTCGTTGATGACAGCCTCGATGACACGACACAAAAAATCTGGATCCGAGCGATAACCATCTTCTGGACTGAATTCGACATCGGCCATGAGGTTGCGCGCAAACCGCACCGACAGTTTTGCCTGCTCAAACACCTGGTCGGGCGTCATGCGCAACTTTTTTTCCATGTGCAAGGCACTGGTTGCCAAAAACAGATGCAAACGACCCGCATTCGCCGGCTTCAGCGCTTCGGCAGCCCGTGATATGTCGCGGTCGTTGGCGCGGGCCAGCGAGCAGATGGTGGAATCCTTGATGGCTTCTGCAATCGCCTTGACGCATTCAAAGTCGCCGTTCGAACTGGCCGCAAAGCCGGCCTCGATGACATCAACCTTCAAGCGCTCCAGTTGCCGGGCAATGCGCAGTTTTTCGTCACGGGTCATGGAGGCGCCAGGCGATTGTTCTCCGTCGCGCAATGTGGTGTCGAAAATAATGAGTTTGTCAGTCATGGGAAGGCTCTCGGTTTGAAAGGGGTTGGCACAGATTGAAAAGTGCATCAAGGCTGAGGTCGAGTGTCAGGTGGAAATCTTCAAGCGGGTTTTAG
>JBBSRS010000059.1:0-9779 GCA_038242795.1 Burkholderiales bacterium | reverse complement strand
TAATTGCGGAGAGCTTCATGGATATCACTGGTTTGACCGGCTTGCTGAAGGACGCCCTGCCGCTGATGCTCAAGGGCGCGCTGTGGACGCTGCTGCTGGCCGTGGCATCGGTGTTTTTCGGCGCCATCATTGGCACGCTGGTGGCCGTCACGCGGCTGGCCAAGGTGCCACTGCTGTCGCAGTTCGCCGCGCTTTATGTCAGCTGCATTCGCGGCACGCCCCTGCTGGTGCAGCTGTTTGTGGTCTATTTCGGCCTGCCCAGCATCGGCATCCAGTTCGATCCGATCAGCGCGGGCATCCTGAGTCTCAGCCTGAATGTTGGCGCCTACCTGTCTGAAACAATTCGCGGCGCCATCAACGGCGTGACGCATGGCCAGACCAATGCAGCCCTCAGCCTGGGACTGACGCAGGCCCAGACGCTGCGTTATGTGATTGGTCCGCAAGCCTTGCGGCTGGCCGTTCCCAGCCTGTCGAACAGCCTCATCAGCCTCATCAAGGACACCTCGCTGGTGTCGGTGATTGCCGTGGGCGAGTTGATGCTGGCGACCAAGGAAGTGATTGCCACCACCTTCCAGCCGTTTCCGCTCTACCTGGCAGCCGCCGCCATTTACTGGGCGATGAGCGCTTTTTTTGAAACCCTGCAGAAAAAGCTTGAAACCCGCCTGAACCGGAGCTATTTGCGCTGATGCGTCCGGCTCACGCCCCGATCAGGTGGTTGTACGCCCGGCGCGTTTCGGGCGTCACCGACGCCAGCACCTGTTCATACGAGGTTTTTTGCCGGCCCAGCATGCGGGCAGATGCCACAGTCTTGGACTTGCAGAACCAGTGGCAGGTGTGCTGCAGCAAAAACAGCTCGGCGCTCAAGGTGTAGGCCTTGTCGCGCGGGGTTTTTTGGTTGGGATTGGTTGCTGCCCGGGTGATGCCCTGTGCGTGAATTTCCAAGGCCTTGCGCAGGTCAAACGTGGCAGTCGGAAACAGCTTGTCGGCAAAGGGGATGGCCATCGGCAGCTTGCTGACGCGTGTTTGCGCCTCGTCAAGTTTGGAAAAATCGGCCACGAAACGTTTGAGCTGGTCGCACAGCGAGGTTTCGGTGGCGTCTTGCAGATGCCAGATCTGATCACGGCGCGCCGGGTCTGACTCGCCCAATGCGCGCAAATAGCCGTCCGTCAAACTTTCCATCTGCTTTTCAATCTGGTACTTGCCGAGGTGGCTGCCCAGCAGGGCAATGCGCCCGCGCTGGTATTTCGACTTGAGCATGTGCGCGGCGATGGCGACAAACATCGCCAGCATAAAAATATCCATGGGTGCGGTTTTTTTCGGAATGAGTAAAAAACGGAAAGTGGAAAAATGAAGTCAGCAGTGTAGTCACCCTTCATTTTCCAGCCCTCAGCCGTGGGACGGCGAAGGGTCATGTCCATGGCTCTCAGCCTGACTGGGGCAACCATGTCCGAAGAAAAAGGCATGATGCCGGCATGAACAGACTCAGCAACCCGTCCACTGTCTCAGAACCTGCGTTCTACCGCAAAGTCAAAAGAATCCTGATTTCAGAAATCGCTTCAGGGGTTTTCACGCCCGGCCTGAAGCTTCCCAATGAAAAAGCGCTGGCCTTGCGGTTCGGCGTATCCATTGGCACCCTGCGCCGGGCTGTCGAGGAACTGGTGGCCGAAAACATCCTGGTGCGCTACCAGGGACGCGGCACGTTTGTTCGCAAGCTGGACCAGGAGCGGTTCCTCTTCCAGTTTTTCAAGCTGGCCAATCGCAGCGGAAAATTTGAATACCCGTCGGTCAGGCTGGTGTCGTTTGAATGCGCCGCCGCCACCCATGACGAAGCCAAGGCGCTTGGACTGTCGGGCAACGCCAGGGTGTTCCGGATCGAAAACGTGCTGTCCCTCAATGGCCTAGCCACGGTGCACGACCGCATCAGCATCGACGCGCAACTTTTTGATGGCCTGACGCGCGAACAACTGGAACTGCGCAGCGGCACGATTTATGAGCTGTACCAGTGTGATTTCGGCATCACCGTGGCGGGCGCGGACGAACGCTTGCGCGCGGAAAATGCAGACAGCCGCAGCGCCGGGCTGCTCGGCCTTGAAGCGGGCACCTCCGTGATGCGGATAGAACGTGTGGCCTACACGGTTGAAAACCTGCCCTGTGAATGGCGAATTTCCATGGTCGATACACGGCAAGTGGAGTACGTGTCGCGCTCGTCCAGAAACTGATCAAAGAAGACTCCATGGCCAGCCTGTGTTTTGCAGGAGGGACTGGCCGAACGTAGAAAAAGCATTTGGATACCAATCAAGGGGAAACCCTGAACCATGAAGTCATATAGATGATCTATATTTATCTGGCTATCAGAAGTTGTTGTGTTTTTTCAGGGTTACCGAACCCATCCCCCTTTTCTCATCCACCTCACGGAGAATTTCAATGATCCATTGCGTATTGCACGAAGAAAAAGACAGCGTGGCTGTCGTCGTTGTTGAAGGCATTCAGGCAGGCCAGGACATGACCGCCCTGATCCTGGATGACGACCGCACCATCACCATCAAGGCCAATGCGGCCATTCCGATTGGCCACAAGGTGGCGGTCAAGACCATGGCTGAAGGCGACACGGTGATCAAGTACGGCACCGACATCGGCAAGGTGGTGGCGCCGATTGCCATTGGCGACCATGCCCACGTTCACAACATCAAGACCAAGCGCTGGTAAGCCGCGCCACTGACCCACTGCCGCCCGTCCATCCACTTCAATCCAAGGTTTTTTCATCATGTCCATCATCGACAACAACACGACTTTCTGGGGCTATCGCCGCGAAAACGGCCGCGTCGGCGTGCGCAACCACGTCATCATCCTGCCGCTGGACGACTTGTCCAACGCGGCTGCCGAAGCCGTGGCCCATGCCGTCAAGGGCACCATGGCGATTCCGCACCCCTATGGCCGCCTGCAATTCGGCGCCGACCTGGAACTGCATTTCCGCACGCTGATCGGCGCGGGCTCCAACCCCAACGTCGCCGCCGTGGTGGTTATCGGCATTGAGGACAGCTGGACCAAAAACGTGGTCGACGGCATTGCCGCCACCGGCAAACCGGTCATCGGCTTCGGCATCGAAGGCCACGGCGACCATGAAACCATCATGCGTGCCTCGCAGGCGGCGAAGAAAATGATCCAGCATGCCACCGCGATCCACCGCGTCGAATGCCCGATTTCCGACCTGTGGGTGTCCACCAAGTGCGGCGAATCCGACACCACGTCGGGCTGCGGCGCCAACCCGACCGTCGGCAATGCCTTCGACAAAATGTACGACCTGGGCACGACGATGGTGTTCGGCGAGACGTCTGAACTGACAGGCGGCGAGCACCTGGTGGCCGCACGCTGCCGCACCGAAAAGGTCCGCACCGACTTCATGAAGATGTTCGACGACTACCAGGACATGATCAAGCGCCACGCCACCACCGACCTCTCCGACTCCCAGCCCACCAAGGGCAACATCGCCGGCGGCCTGACGACCATCGAGGAAAAAGCACTCGGCAACATCCAGAAGATCGGCAAGAAATGCATGGTCGACGGCGTGCTCGGCAAGGCTGAAATGCCAGACAAACCCGGCCTGTGGTTCATGGACTCGTCCTCTGCCGCGGCCGAAATGGTCACGCTGTGCGCGGCGTCCGGTTTTGTCGTCCACCTGTTCCCTACAGGCCAGGGGAACGTGATCGGCAATGCCATCGTGCCGGTTATCAAGATCTGCGCCAACCCGCGCACTGTGCGCCTGATGAGCGAGCACATCGACGTGGACTGCTCCGGCCTGCTGCAGCGCGAGCAAACCATGGACGCCGCAGGCGACGCGCTCCTTGACATGATGATGCAGACCGTCAACGGCCGCTTCACGTCGGCCGAGGCACTGGGCCACCGCGAATTCGTCATGACCCGCCTGTTCGAAAGCGCCTGAAATAACATTCGGCCATCCACCCGCGCGCAAGCGGACGCAGAGCCGGTCGCGCAGGTGGACCACCGCAGGGCCCGACCGACCGGCTGGGTCGACGTTCACATCCACCTGGAGACAAACCATGGCATTTCTATTTCGCACCACACTGATCACCGCCGCCGTCGCCCTTGCGGCACCGCTGGCTTTCGCCGCCGGGTATCCGGACAAGACCCTCAACTACATCATCCCGTACGGACCGGGCGGTGAATCCGACATCTCCGCCCGGCTGCAGGAGCCGGTGTTCAAGAAAATCACCGGCCAGGGGCTCGCGATCCAGTACAAGGCGGGTGCCGGCGGTGCCGCCGCCTGGTCCCAGCTCAACGGCATGACGGCCGATGGCTACACGGTGATGGGCACCAACCTGCCGCACATCGTGCTGCAGCCGCTGGAAAAAGACGTCGGCTACAAGACCGATGACATCAACACCGTGTTCTGGTTCCATTTCACACCTGACGCGTTGCTGGTGCCGACCGACAGCCCGATCAAGAACCTGAAGGATTACATCGAAGCGGCCAAGAAAGCACCGGGCGCCACCACGCTGTCGGGCTCCGGCACAAACTCGGCCAATCACCTGGCGCAGCGCCAGTTCGACAAGATGGCGGGCATCAAGACCACCTACATCCCGTTCAGTGGCACAGGAGCTTCCAACACCGCGCTGCTGGGCAAACAGGTCAGCGGCAGCTGGGGCTACACCTCAGTGCAGATGTCCCTCGGCAAGCAGGTCCGCTGTCTGGCCGTGGCGATGGAACAACGACATCCCCAGTTGCCCGACTGCCCGACGTTCAAGGAGCAGGGTTTCAACCTGATCGGCGGCGCGTACCGTGGTGTGGCGGTGCCCAAGTCCACACCGGCTGACATCCAGAACAAGCTCGCGGCCGACCTGGCCAAGGTCAATGCAGACCCGGACTTCATCCGCAAGATGGAAGAAAACGGTTTCGCCATGCTCAACGTCGGCCCGGCCCAGATGGGCGCGTTCATGGCCGAGGTGAAGGCTCGCTACGAGGCACTGGCCAAGGAAATGGGCATCGTCAAAAAGTAAAACGCCCAAGTCGAGCGCCGGCTGGTTCCGGCGCCGCACCCTTGGATGCCGGTTTGTTTTTGTTTCCTGAACCAGTTCGCAGAGGAGTTTCATGGGCAGTCTTGACTACTTGCTGGCGGCGCTGACGCCGCTCAATTTGCTCCTGGCGCTGGCGGGCGTCATTGCCGGCACGGTCATCGGCGCCCTGCCGGGCCTGACCGCCACCATGGCCGTGGCGGTGTTGGTGCCGTTCACGTTCACGATGGCGCCGGCCGCCGCTCTCATTTCACTGGGGGCGATCTACACCGGCGCGATCTACGGCGGTGCCTATGCGGCGGTCCTGCTCAACACGCCGGGCACGCCCTCGTCGATTGCCACCACATTCGACGGTTACCCGATGGCACGCAACGGCGATGGCGACCTGGCCCTGACGCTGGCTTGCCTGGCCTCGGTCGCCGGTGGCCTGGTGGGCGCCGCCTTCCTGCTGGTGCTTGCGCCACCCATGGCCACGGTGGCGTTGAGGTTCGGACCGGTCGAATATTTCTGGTTGGGACTGTTCGGGCTCACGCTGATCGCCTCGCTCGGCGAAGGCAGCACCATCAAGGGCCTGATCGGCGGCGGACTCGGCCTGCTCTTGTCCATGGTCGGTGTGGCCGAAGTCGGCGGCGACATCCGGTACGTCGGCGAGTTCAAATCCCTGCTGGGCGGCATCGATGTGGTGTCGGCGCTGATCGGGCTGTACTGCATACCCGTGCTGATCGACCTGGTGGCCACACCCGTGGCCCACCTGAAGACCGGCTCGCAGGTGGCCAGTTTCAGGTTGAAGGAAGCCGTCGGCCTCATCAACCGCTCCAAGTTCAACCTGGTGCGCAGCTCCATCATCGGCACGGTGGTGGGCATCCTGCCAGGCGCGGGCGGCTCCATCGCCTCGCTGGTGTCGTATTCGGAGGCAAAACGCTCATCGCCGCGAAGTGCCAATTTCGGCAAAGGTGAACCCGACGGCGTCGTGGCCACCGAGTCGGCCAACAACGCCACCGTGGGTGGCGGCTTCATCCCGACGCTGGTGCTCGGCATTCCCGGCACGCCACCGGACGCGATCATTCTGGGTGCGCTGCTCGTTCAGGGCATCCGGACCGGCCCGACCCTGTTCACCGAGCAGGCGCCGATCGTCTACACCTTCATCTGGGGGCTGATCCTGGCCACGCTGATCATGCTGCCCGTGGGCTTGCTGATCGGGCGCTTTGCGTTTCGCTCGCTGCTGGCCATTCCCAAGGCGGTGCTGGTGCCATCGGTGGCGCTGCTGACCGTCCTGGGCAGCTATGCGGTGCACAACAACGTGCACGAAGTGCAGCAGATGGTGGTGCTCGGCGTGCTGGCCTGGGGCGTGAGCCGCCTGGGGTTCAGCGCCTCGCCCATCGTGCTCGGCCTGATCCTGGGCTCGATCGCCGAGCGCGGTTATGTGCAGGGTTACCTGATCGGTGGTGCGCGCGGCAGCGTGATGGCCGAGTTCTTTGCGCGGCCGATTTCGCTGGCCATTATTTTCTTCATCGTGCTGGGATTGCTGTGGCCCCTGTGGGCCAAGCGGCGGGCGCGTAGCACGGAGGCCAAAAATGGCTGAACAACGTCCTGACATTCCAGGCGCCCTCGGAAGTTCCCTGATGGTGCTGATCGGCGCGGCAGCCATCTGGGCTGCACGCGACTATTCCGACCTTGGCGCTGTGTTCCCGCGCACCGTGGGCGCTCTGCTTGTGGCACTGGGCATCGTCTATATCGTGCTGGTGGTCCTCGGGCGTACCCAACGCGTCGCGGCGGTCGATGGATCGTCCATCCGCCGCGCACTGGTGGCGGTCGTGATGCTGGCCTGGGGCTTTGCGCTGGGTCCCCTGGGTTTCCTGCCGGCCGGGGCAGCGGCGATGGCTGCACTGCTGATGATTGCGCAGCACGACCGCTGGACGCTGCGCACTGCGCTGGGCTACGGCTTGTCCGCCGCGACGGTCATCGGCTTGTTGTACACCCTTTTCAAACACGTGCTGCAGGTGCCCCTGCCTTGAGCGCGGCAGTTTCGGCGGCACACGTTTTCTTTTTCATTCAACCAGGCTCAAGAACCCAACATGCAAATAGTGATTTCTGAATTCATGGACGACAGTGCCGTCGCGCAGTTGCAGGCCCGGCACGATGTGGTGTTCGACCCCACCCTGGTCGACGACATGCCGCGCCTGCTGCAAGTGGCGCCAACCGCCGACGCGCTCATCGTGCGCAACCGCACCCAGGTGCGCGGCGAGTTGCTGGCCGCGCTGGTGCGTTGCAAGGTGATTGGCCGCCTCGGCGTGGGGCTCGACAACATCGATGTGACAGCCTGCGAAGCGCGAGGCATGCAGGTGATTCCCGCCACCGGCGCCAACGCCCTGGCCGTTGCCGAGTATGTGGTCGGCACGGCCATGGTGCTGCTGCGCGGTGTCTACCTGTCCAGCGGGGCGGTGGCCAGCGGCACATGGCCGCGCCCGGCCCTGTCCAACGGGCGTGAAATTTCCGGCACCTGCCTGGGGCTTGTGGGCTTTGGCGGCATCGGTCGGCTGACGGCCGGGCTGGCGCAAGGCCTGGGCATGACCGTCATGGCGCACGACCCCATGGTGGCGGCCGACAACCCGGTCTGGGCCGAAACCGGCGTGCAATGCGCCTCGTTCGAAGACCTGTTGAGCCAGGCCGATGTCGTCAGCCTGCATGTGCCGTTCACAGCTGCCACAGCCAACATGCTGTCGGCCGAACGCCTGGGACGCATGAAGCGCGGCGCCATCGTGATCAACACCTCCCGGGGCGGCATTGTCGACGAGGCGGCGGTGGCGGCGGCCTTGCGCGAGGGCCGCCTCGGCGGCGCCGCTTTTGATGTGTTCGAGTCCGAACCCCTGGGTGCCGGCTCCGCCTGGGAGGGCTGCCCGAATGCCATCCTCACGCCGCATGTGGCCGGCGTCACCGCCGAATCCAATGTGCGCGTCTCCACCCTGATTGCGGCCGCCGTGGCCCACGCCCTGAAAGCCTGATACCCCATGCTGCACTCGTACGAAGAACTCAACACCCTGGTCCAGGACGCATTGATCCACGCCGGCGCATCGCCCGCCCAGGCCAGCGCCACGGCTCTTGCCCTGGTGGCAGCCGAGTCCAGCGGCCTGCCGTCGCATGGCCTGTCGCGCGTCACCATGTATGTGGCCCACCTGAAGGCGGGTCGCGTGCTCGGCGATGCCGTGCCGGTGATCAAGAACCAGCGCGCCAGCGCCGTGTTGATCGATGCGGGCAACGGCTTTGCCTTTCCCGCCTGCCGCCTGGCCATCGACGAGGCGATTGCACGCGCGTCGCAAACCGGCATTGCCATTGCGGCGGTCACCAACAGCCACCATTTCGGCATGGCGTCGTACCACCTGGACGCCGTGGCCAGCGCCGGCATGGTCGGCATTGCGTGTGGCAATTCGCCTGCGGCCATGCCGGCGGCTGGCGGCAAGCGGCCGATTTTCGGCACCAACCCGATCGCCGCCATCTTTCCGCGCGAAGGCAGGCACCCGGTCAGCATCGACCTGTCGCTGTCCGAGGTGGCGCGCGGCAAACTGATGATGGCCGTCAAAAAAGGCGAAGCCATTCCATTGGGCTGGGCGCTGGACGCAGACGGCAACCCCACCACCGACCCGAAACAAGGCCTGGAAGGCTCGATGCTGCCGATGGGCGGCGTCAAGGGTGCGATGCTGGCCCTGGTCGTCGAGCTGCTGGTGACCACGCTGACCGGCGCGCAATTCGGTGCCGAGGCCGACACTTTTTTTGTGGACGAAGGCAACCAGCCCCGGCTGGGCCAGGCCTTCATCGTGATCGACCCGAACGCGCTGGGCGGCACGGCGGTGTACGGCGAGCGTATCGAAGCCCTGCTGGCCGCCATGCTCGTGGACGAAGGTGTCCGGCTGCCGGGCCAGCGGCGTTTTGACCTGATGGCCAAGGCAGGTGCCCAAGGCAACATCGAAGTTCCGGCGGCAACGCTGGATGCCATCCGCGCCCTGACCTGAAGTCTTCCTCGACGCAGCGCGCAAACATCTGCTGGAATTCACCCGCAACGGTTGCAAGGGAATAATTCCCGGTGCGCTGGTCTGCGCGGTGATTGCCCTGTCAGCAACCTTCTTGTCCGGACACCACGGCGGCCCACATTTGCGCAGCCGGCGTCAAGACCAGCTTTGAAGATTTGAAAAAGCTGGGCTGGCAAGCCGGTGGTGATGCTGGTGACCGAAACCCGGGTGATTGGGGTTTTTGTCCTGGTGGCGATTTTGCTGCTGAAACCGGGGCAGTCTTGAGCCGATATGGACGCGGCTGAATCGCTTGGCAACGCGCTTGATAGCAGACTGCCCTGCGCCAAAGGGTTAATCAGCCTGACAAACCAAAGCAGGCTTTATTGCCATGCCAAGCCAAGCCATAAAGTCGGGATGAAGCCACATCACAACCCAAACTGTTCAAATGTCAATTGCTATTGATTAAATAGCTGCTTACGCATACGCAGCCTGCGCAAATGGCATTTTTTACTTAAATTTTATAGCCACTCAGCGCCCTAGAAGCTCTATGTGATCTCTTTTGTCATTGCGGGCTTGATCCGCAATCCATGACCCCGTTCGGGGAGAAGCCATGGTTCCGGGGTCAAGCCCGGGATGACAGAGGCTGATGTCATTGCGCTTTGACCTGAACAGCGACCTGAGTGGTTACTTGAGTTTTTTAATCCGCTTGGTTGGACCGGGACTTCGGCGGATGCTTGCCGGCGGG
>JBBSRS010000058.1:0-9854 GCA_038242795.1 Burkholderiales bacterium | reverse complement strand
TACTTTCACTTCAAGACGCGGAATGTGACTGCTACCATGGCCAGGCTGGCGCTGGCTTGCCAGCGCCTTGTCGTCATTTTTCCAAGCCCAACCCCAGGAGTCGTGTTCATGAGTATCACCCACCATCCCGAAGAAGCCGCTGTGCGCGTGCCGCTCGAACACTACATGCAGGGCCATGCCACCGATGATTCCGCCCACATGCGCCAGGCCTTCATGCCGTCGGCCCACATTGAAAGTGTTCGTGAAGGCCCGCTGACTTCGTGGACGCTGGAAGACTATTGCAAGCGTTTCAAGGGCACGCCGGCGGCGGATGAGGCCACACGCCGCCGAACGATTGACGCCATCGACATTGGCGGCACGGCCGCCAGCGCCAAAATCACGCTGGTTCATGGCCCCATGACCTTCATCGATTACTTCGTGCTGCTCAAGACCGAAGACGGCTGGAAGATCGCCAACAAGGCTTTCCACGCCCAGGCGACCTGATTTATTAGCTTGCGCTGCTGCTTGACGCCGTTTCACATCGATTCGAGCAGCATGCGCTGGTAATCCTCACGCGTGGCAATGCGGGGGTTGGTCATGTGGCAATGGTCGGCCATGGCGCCATCGATCACGGCTTTGAACTGGCTTTCGTTCACACCTACTGCGGCAAGCCCTGATGGCAGGCCGAGCCGGGTGTTCATGGCCTGGATGGCCTCGGGAATGTCGCTGCCCGTGGCCAGCCCCATCTCCCGGGCCATGCGGTCAAGCCGGTGGTCCTTCTGCACTGACGCCGCTTCGGCGTTAAAGCGCACCACCGCCGGCAAAAACAGCGCATTGAGCGAGCCGTGATGCAGTCGTGGGTCCACGCCGCCCAGACTGTGGCTTAGCGAATGCACGCAGCCCAATCCTTTTTGAAACGCCATGGCGCCCTGCATCGACGCGCTCATCATGTTCAAACGCGCCTCGCGGTCACTGCCGTCGCGTGTGGCGCGCTCGATGTGCGCCCAGCCGCGAGTCAGGCCGTCCAGCGCAATGCCGTCGGCCGGCGGGTTGAAGGCGGCTGACATGAAGGTTTCCATGCAGTGCGCAATCGCATCCATGCCGGTGGCTGCGGTCAGGCCGGCGGGCAAACCAAGTGTCAGTTCGGGGTCGCAAATCGCGGTTTTTGGCACCAGATGCCAGGAGTGAAAACCGAGCTTGCGGTGATCATTGACGATGATGATGGCGCCACGTGCCACCTCGCTGCCGGTGCCGCTGGTGGTGGGCACGGCAATCAGCGGTGCAACGCGGTCGGTGATTTTGGACGAGCCGCCTTCGATGGTGGCGTAACCGGTCAGCGGGCCTTCGTGTGTGGCCGCAATTGCCACGCCCTTGGCACAGTCAATTGCCGAGCCGCCACCGACGGCAATCAGGCCGTCGCAGCCGCTGCTCTTGTAGAGTTCGGCCGCCGCCAGCACAGCGGCTTCCGTCGGATTGGAAGGCGTCTGGTCAAACACCGTGACCTTCAAGCCGGGCAGGGCGTCCAATGCTTTTTGCAAAATGCCTGCCGCCTTAACGCCCGGATCAGTCACCACCATTGGACGGCTGATGCCGACACGCTCGCATTCCTGCTTGAGCAGTTTGATGGCACCAAATTCAAACTGAACCTGAGTGACGTAGTAAATGAATGCCATGGGTTTTTGTCTTTCTGCGTTGTACGATGTAAAGCTGTTGACGTGAACCTTACTTTAAAGGCTGGAGCATTCCTTGAACGACAAGCAAACCCTGATGAAGGTCACTTTGGCGATAGGTCTTTTGGTGACATCGGCCAACCCCTCATTTTTATTCACGCTGCTCAGCTAAATGCATTTCCGCACCCCAGAAAGCCTGCTGACGCCAGCCATGCGCGATGTTCTCAGCCGCATGGCACGCGCCAATCGCCCACCTTTTCACACGCTGACGCCTGGTCAGGCCCGTGCAGCCTATGAATCCGGATCAAATGTGCTGGAGCTTCCCAGGCAGGTGCTGGTGCGGGTTGTTGATTTCGGCATTCCGGTGCGAGACGGCCATGTGGTGGCCGCGCGGCTGTATGCGCCATCGACGCAAAAACTGCCGGTGCTGCTGTATTTTCACGGCGGCGGCTTCACCATTGGCAGCATCGACACCCATGACGGCCTGTGCCGCCAGCTCAGTCACCTGGCGGGCTGCGCCGTGGTGTCGGTAGATTACCGGCTGGCGCCCGAGCATCAATTTCCCGTGGCAGCGCATGACGCCTGGGACACGCTGCAATGGCTGGCCGGTCACGCTGCTGAATTGGGGCTTGATGCGCATCAGCTTGCCGTTGGCGGCGACAGCGCGGGCGGCACATTGGCCGCAATGTGCGCGCTGTTGGCCCGCGATACTGGCCTGCCGCTGGCACTGCAACTGCTGTTTTATCCTGGTTGTGCGTCGCATCAGGACACGGCGTCGCACCGGCGGTTTGCCAAGGGCTTTGTGCTTGATGAAGCCGACATCAACTGGTTTTTCAACCATTACCTGCGCAGCCCGGCCGACCGTGAGGACTGGCGCTTTGCGCCGCTCAACGTCAGCCATGTGGACAATGTGGCGCCGGCCTGGTTCGGGCTGGCCGAATGCGATCCATTGGTTGACGAGGGGCTGCTGTATGCCGACAGGCTGCGCGCTTCGGGTGTGCCGGTGGACCTGGAAATCTACCGCGGCGTGACGCATGAATTCATCAAGATGGGCCGCATCCTTCCGGAAGCGCGCCATGCCCATGCAGACGCCGCCCGGGCGCTTCGCCATGCCTTTCACCTGAAACATTGACCATGAAACCCACTGATTTCCGGCTGCACCATCGCCTGCGCGTTCGCTGGGCCGAAGTGGACCTGCAAAAGATCGTGTTCAACGCACATTACCTGATGTACTTTGACACCGCCATCACCGACTACTGGCGCGCCCTGGCCCTTCCTTATGAAGAGGCGATGGTTCAACTGGGCGGGGAGCTGTATGTCAAGAAGGCCAGCGTGGAATACCACGGCTCGGCACACTTTGACGACTGGCTTGACGTGGGGCTGAAGTGCGAACGCGTCGGGAATTCATCGATGGTTTTCACCGGCGCGATTTTCAGGGATGATGAATTGCTCATCACCTGCGAACTTGTGTATGTGTTTGCTGACCCTGCATCGCAAACCTCCCGTTCAGTGCCTCTCGTTTTGCGCACCTTGGTTGAGCGTTTTGAAGGGGGGGCATCGATTCTCGACATCAAGCTTGGCAATGCGTCCGAATTGGGACTGGTTGCCGCAAGCATCCAGACGGCTGCAGGTGTTCAAGCGCTTGCCCTGGGGAACGATGGGGCCGAAGCTGACAGTTCAGCCCTTCATGCGGTGGGTTTTAACGCGCTGGGGCAGGGCATGGCCTCAGGCAGGCTGGTCAGGCAAGGCAACGCTGCGAGCAAGATAGAACACTTGGTGGTGCATCGTGCGTTACGGGGTGCAGGCATGGGCCAAGCCGTTTTGGATGCGTTGGTCGGTGAGGCCCGGCATCGCGGTGATCATGAAGTCATGCTGCACACACGGTGCAGTGACGAAGCGTTTTATCTGCGTCAAGGATTCATGGCACGTGGAAAACCATTTGTTGAAACGGGCGTCACGCGCAGGGAAATGTTTAAACCGCTTTGAGGCTGCACGTCTTGTTGAAAGTAAATCAATTTTATTCCAATGTAATCTACAAATTAATTTCTAAGATTTGAAACAATGAATAATCAAATATTGAGTGAAACAAAAGACACCATGGGAGCTTCGTCAATGCAGGCATGCAGAAAGGTACGTTCTGCCATGTCAATCCGCAGAACCTTGCCTGAAATTGGTTTTGACAACCTTC
This sequence comes from Burkholderiales bacterium, assembly GCA_038242795.1. Classification (GTDB taxonomy): domain Bacteria; phylum Pseudomonadota; class Gammaproteobacteria; order Burkholderiales; family Burkholderiaceae_C; genus Polaromonas. Next base: position 6,017 of record JBBSRS010000058.1, on the reverse strand, counting down.
TGGCCACCATAATCGTGCTGCTGCGCGTGCCATAGCCATGTTCCGGAAATTCTACAAATGCACTGGACAAGGCAGATTCCATGGCGTGCCGGGTTCCGTTCATCGGCAAACCGTCAATCGGCGTTCGTAAGCGATTGGCGAGCGATGCCCAAAGCAGGTCTTGCCAGGAATCATCCTGCAAATCAGCCTTGGCTTCCTGTTGCAACGACACCTTTAACGCGGTTTTCAGTGCGAGTGTCTTGGGCCACGGCGTATCAAGTGCTGCATTCGACAGCCCGTAAATGCCCGGTGCCAGCGTTTGGCAATGAAGGCTTGGTAAAGAAACAGACGGTCTGTTGGTCATCCACGTCCATTCATCGCGTTGTATGTCGCCCAAGACCAGGTTGAATCCGCCGTAGTGGTGACTGTCTTTTTCAAGCAGGGCTGCAAACGATGCGGCATCTGTGTGACTTTCCAGCCAGCGTGTCACCAGTTCGCCGCGTGACAATGCAGCCATTTTCGGCTCGGATTCGCGCACATTGGTAAGAAATGCCACCCGCCCAAGGGGTGTGATTCCCAACCAGGTTCCGCCTGCACGCAAATCGCGTCCGGAGATGATTTCCTGTCCGCAATCCGTATGCCAGCGGCCAAGCGGAAGTGTCGGGCGGTCTAAAAACTCGTCACGGTTGGAGGCAATCACCAAGGGGCAACGCTCCGAAGCGCCAATGGCAAATGCGATCAGGCACATGCCTGCATTTCCTTTCGAAGCATGGCTTCAAATGTCTTCAAGCAAAGGGTAGGGCAGTGGCAGCAGCGCCAGCGCCGGCCCTGTCGGATTGCCCAATCGCAAGCGTTTTTCGCCCGAATGTGCTGTGGCATCGGCCGCTGCAGCCGTTTGAATCGACACAATCGCATCGAAACCACCCTCCGGATGTGCGGCGGATGCAGCGACCAGACCGCATGGCTGGTCGCTGTCTTGACCATGAAAAACTTCTTGCCCAAGCACAGGCGCCGCATCGCTGTCGGTGTGAACAAGATACGCACGACGCTTGAGCGTGCCACGAAACTGGCTGCGGGCAACAATTTCCTGTCCGGGATAGCAACCTTTCTTGAAATTTACGCCGCCCACCGATTCGTAGTTGAGCATTTGCGGCACAAACGACTCAAAAATCGGCTGGCTGATCGTGGCAATTCCCGATTGCACCTCCAGCCAGTTCCAGGTTTCCAGGTCAATCGGCTTGCCTTCAGGAACTGGGCAATGGACAGGTGCGCACCACATCGCCCTTGGTTGGCTGGCGCCTGGATACAGCAAAATCAGGTTTGCCTCATCAAGATCGACCTTGGTCCACGCAGGCTGTGCGCTGACTGCCATGGGATCAAGGGCGGAACCCGTCAGGCCATACAGGAGAAAATCGTCAGTGGCGTCAGTGAGTTTTGCCTTTGCACGCATGACAAACATCGACAGCCGCTTGAGTGTGGCGGCCAGAAGGTCGCGGCTGCACACCAGCAGGACTTCTTCCGGGCTGCGCTTGAACACGACAAAGCTGGCCTGCATTCGTCCCTTGGCATTGCAAAAAGCCGCAAGGCGCGCTTGCGTCGGTCCCAGCTGTGCCACGTCCTGTGTCAACTGGCCTTGCAGGAACTTGACGGCGTCTTCGCCGATGGCGCGGATGATCCCGAGATGCGTGAGCTTGACGACGCCGGAGAGGTGAGGAACTGAACTGGTCATGGTCATGAGGAATTCGCTGTAAGGGTGAAGATGGGCTGAATTATCATTGCCAGTGTTCAGTGGCGTTGATGTTGCAAAGGTAGTTGGGTCGTGCGTCGTGTTTTTAAAAAATTATTGATTTTGTTGTTGACCTCGGCGCTGCTGCTGTTCGGCGCCGCCTTGTGGTGGCTCAACGCACCCATGCCGCTTCGGCTGCAGCCGGGAAGCCAGGCCGTAGATCTGGAAATCGAGCACGGTACCACGGCCAACGGTGTCGCGAATACCGTGGTGGCCAGCGGCGCGGATGTACCTGTGCTGCTGCTCCAGGCTTGGTTTCGTTTTTCAGGACAGGCCAAGCTGATCAAGGCGGGCAGCTATGAAATTGTTCCTGGCACCTCTCCAACAAGACTGCTGAGCATGCTGGTTCGCGGTGAGGAAACCCTGAAAAACGTCACCTTGGTTGAAGGCTGGACCTTTGGGCAGGTTCTGCAGGCACTACAAAAAGCAGAGCAGCTAACGCCCGACACGCTTGCGCTAAGTGCTGAAACCATCATGGAAAAGCTGGGAAAACCGGGTGTCCACCCGGAAGGCCGATTTTTCCCCGATACCTATACCTACGCGAAAGGCACCAGCGATCTGGCCGTGCTCAAGCGCGCTGCCCGCGCCATGGACAGGCGGCTCGACGCTGCATGGAGTTTGCGCAGCCCTGAAACACCGCTCAAGTCAGCCGATGAAGCCCTCATTTTGGCCAGCATTGTCGAGAAGGAAACCGGAAAACCTTCTGACCGTGGTCAGATTGGCGCGGTCTTCACCAATCGCCTTCGCATCGGCATGCCGCTGCAAACAGACCCTACCGTGATCTACGGAATGGGTGCCCGTTTCGACGGCAATCTGCGCAAGCGCGATCTTCAGCAAGACACCCCTTACAACACCTACACCCGAAGGGGCTTACCGCCAACCCCGATTGCCATGCCTGGCAAGGAATCCTTGCTGGCGGCGGTGCAGCCAGCATCCACCAAGGCGTTGTACTTTGTCTCGCGCGGTGACGGCACCAGCGAGTTCAGCGAAAACCTTGACGGGCACAACCGTGCCGTCAACAAATACATCCGAGGCCGATAGACATGATTCCTACGCCTGTTGTTTCACATTCCCAGGGCCTGTTCATCAGTTTTGAAGGCATTGACGGCGCCGGAAAGTCAACGCACATCAACGCTTTGGCCAACGCCTTCCAGTCTGAAGGCAGAACGGTCACGCTGACGCGCGAACCGGGCGGTACCTTGCTTGCTGAAAAACTGCGCATCCTGGTGCTTGAAGAAGCCATGGACCCGCTGACCGAGTCGCTGCTGATCTTTGCAGCACGCCGTGACCATGTGGTGCGCGTAATCGTTCCTGCGTTGCTGCGTGGCGAGGTGGTGCTTTGCGACCGCTTCACCGATGCAACATTTGCCTATCAGGGGGCCGGGCGCGGATTTGATCTGGGGGTGCTGGCCATGCTTGAACGATGGGTGCAGGCCGACGAAGGCCTGCTGGGCGACCCGGCGGGCAACCAGCCGATGAAACCCGAGGTTGAAACGGTGATCGAGCCTGACTTGACGATCTGGTTTGACCTGCCGCCAGAGGATGCGGCCTTGCGTCTGGCGGGTTCACGGGTTCCCGACAGGTTCGAATCGCAGCCCGTGGAGTTTTTTCGACGTGTCGCACAAGGCTATGCGGAACGCCAGCGCGGCCATTTCGAACGTTTCGCAAGGATCGATGCTTCCCAGGCGCGTGATGTCGTCTGGCAGTGTGTCCTGCAGGCGGTGGTTGAAAAAGGATGGCTGGAGGCAACGGACCGTCCATGAGCACCCTGAACACATCCAACCTTCCAGGCCAACACCTGGCCCCATGGCTGCAAACCCAGCTGGAGAGCCTGCTGACGCAGCGCGGCCATGCGTGGCTGCTGGGCGGGCCGTCAGGGCTGGGTCAGTTCGAGTTGGCGTTGGCATTGGCCACCGCCTGGCTGTGCGAGCAGCCCACGGCGCAAGGCGCCTGCGGCCACTGCGGCAGTTGCCATGCGGTCGAGGTTCATACCCATGCAGACCTGTGCATGCTGTTGCCTGAAACCCTGTCGCTGTCGCTGGGCTGGCCGCTTGATGAAAAGACACAGGACGATCTGGACGGAAAAAAGCGCAAGCCCAGCAAGGAAATCAAGGTGGATGCCGCGCGTGAAGCGGTGTCATTTACCCAGTTCACGCGTTCGCGCGGAACGACCAAGGTGGTGGTGGTGTTTCCTGCCGAACGCATGAACCATGTCACGGCAAACACTTTGCTGAAAACCCTCGAGGAGCCGCCTGGGGCCGTCAAGTTCATTCTGGCAACCGAAGCATCGCATCAATTGTTGCCTACCATCCGGAGCCGCTGTCTCGGCCACACCATGCTGTGGCCTGATTTTGAACAGGCTTTGTGCTGGATTGGCAGTGAAACTGCTGGACAAGGCGCCACCAACGATAAGTCGCGAAAACCTGTTAGCCCCCCAGATGCCGCTGACTTGCAGACACTTTTGCGCAGAGCGGGCGGGCGACCAGCAGACGTGCTGAAGTGGACGCAAACCAGCCCAGCCTCAGAAACGGCGCAGCGATGGCAGGATTTTCCCAGAGCCATGTTTCGCGGCGACGTCGGTGCGCTGGCAGATTGGCCGCCAGCCATGGCGGTTGACGCCTTGCAAAAGCTTTGCCATGATTTGTGGGCTGTCCGGGTGGGGGCTGAGCCGCGTTTCTTCAGTGCCCAAGACTTGAGACCAATGCCTATGAAAGGAACTGGAAAACCGGACGGTTCATCGCACGAGGTGCTTGAAATGAAACTGCATGCGCTCGCAAACTGGTCGAAAGATCTGAGCGCCATGGCGCGCACTGTGGAGCACCCTTACAACCCGGGGTTGCTGATTGAATCGCTGGTCAGCCGTGCAAAGACAGCGATCACTGCGCCGTGAACTGACATGCAGCCTTGAAACGGCTGCAATTGACCGGCCATACTTCTATTGTTAAAGCTATTCTATGAGTACAAAATCCCTTTCAAATCCCTCGGCAACTTCATCGCGACCCAGCATTGTCCAACTGGTGATCAAGGAAAAAGGTGATCTGCATGCGGCCTATATTCCGTTGTTCAAAGAAGGGGGAATCTTCATTGCTACCAATCGCGAATACAAACTTGGCGACGATGTCTATGTGTTGTTGACACTTCCCGAAGAAACACAACGCCATCCGGTCACCGGGAAAGTGGCATGGATAACCCCTGCCCATGCTGCTGGCAACCAGACGCAGGGAATTGGTGTGCGGTTTCCTGCCGACGAGAAATCGCGCATGCTCAAAGCAACGATCGAAACACTATTGGGCGCTAATCCGGTTTCCAATCGACCCACAAACACCATATGAATTTCATCTACATATTTAAATTTTTATAAATGTACACAGATTCACACTGTCATCTGAATTCATCAACCCTCAAAGAAAATCTTCCTGAAATCCGCCAAGCCATGACAAGGGCTCAAGTCAACAGGGCTTTGTGCATCTGCACCACGCTGGAGGAATTTCACGAGGTTCACCAACTCGCGAAGACCTATGACAATTTTTGGTGCACGGTGGGCGTTCACCCAGACAATGAAAATGTCCAGGAACCGGATATAGATGATCTTGTCCAACGGTCACAACTTGAAAAAGTGGTGGGAATAGGCGAGACAGGCCTGGACTACTACCGGCTGGGTGAAAGAACACTTTCCGACATGCAATGGCAGCGCGAACGTTTTCGTGTACATATCCGCGCCGCTGGCCAGACCAGAAAGCCTTTGGTTGTCCACACCCGAAATGCAGCTGACGATACGATTGCCATCCTGAAAGAAGAAACTGTCATTGCTGCCGAAAAGGGCGAGGAGATACGCGGAGTTTTTCACTGTTTTACTGAAACCAAGGCAGTGGCGAGAGCAGCACTGGACCTTGGTTTCTACATTTCCTTTTCTGGTGTGGTCACCTTTAAAAATGCGGGAGACATTCGTGAGGTCGCGCGTTTTGTCCCTCTTGACCGTCTTTTGATCGAAACCGACAGTCCTTATCTGGCCCCCGTGCCTTACCGCGGTAAAACCAACAATCCGTCCTATGTACCCTTTGTGGCACAACAACTTGCTGAAACCAGGCAGGAATCGCTTGAAACGATTGCCAATGCGACCAGCACTAACTTTGAGACACTTTTCACCGGTGTGAATTTATGACTGGATTCATAACCCGCTGTGCCAAGAACGTTGGCTTTCTGTTTCTTTTTTTCGTCTCTGGGGTAGCGTTTTCGGGTTCCTATGAAGATT
>JBBSRS010000057.1:0-9906 GCA_038242795.1 Burkholderiales bacterium | reverse complement strand
GCGTTGTCGGACTGAACATTTTCCAACGCCGGCCAAAGCCATCTTGAGGGATGGCTTTTTTATGTCTGCACGGCAGTTGGAGACCTCGCGTCTTCTGCGACCAGATCCAGCATCATGGCGATCCTCGCCTTGACAGGACTGAGGCCCTGCGAATCGGCAATCGCGCTGTTCATCACCGACACAATGCACCCATCAGGGCAGCGCGTTGCGCGCACCACCCGCACCCCGGCAGCCTGCGCACTGAGCAAACCGGCTTGCAGGTCCTCATGAATCGTGCCGTTGCCGGTGCCCGCCACCACCAGCCCCCGCACCCCCTGAGCCACCAGGGCCTGAACCATGAGCGCGTTCGCGCCTGTGTAGTTCATGACAATCTCAACACGCGGCCAAGCTGCTATTTTTTCAATAGCTGCACCGGCAATACCAGACTGCGAAACTGGCCAATTTCTTACCAATCTGAGTCGGCCTTCCTCAACGTAGCCAATGGGCCCGGCATCCCCTGAGCTGAAGGCATCGAGTTTGTACGGATGCACTTTTTGAACATCCTTTGCACTGTGCACGGTTCCGGCGCAGACAGCCACCACGCCGCAGGCGTCCGGGAGGCGGGCAACCGCCACGGCATCGATCACGTTTTGCGGACCGTCAGGCGCCAGCGCGGTGGCCGGTCGCATGGCGCAGGTGAGCACCACAGGCTTGGTCGGCTGGCAGGTCAGTTGCAAGAAATAAGCCGTTTCCTCCAGCGTGTCCGTGCCATGGGTGATGACGATGCCCTGGACATCGTCATCCGCCAGAAAATGGCGCACGCGCGCCGCGAGGCGCGCCCAGACATCAAAACGCATGTCCTTGCTGTCAAGCTGGCTCACCTGTTCGCTGATGATCGGGCCGCTTGCGGCAAGCCCCGGAATGGCTTCGAGCAGTTGCCCGATACCCACCTGCGCAGCGGTGTAGCCGATGTTGTCAGCGGCGTTGTCAGCCTTCCCGGCAATGGTTCCGCCAGTTCCCAAAATGACCAGTTTGCGATGTTTCATAAGATGTGGTTGCTTTTTCATAAAAGCTGTATGAAAATACAGTGACTGGCAATTTATACAGCCACCATGGACTTGTCAAAATTCAGCTTCAAGCCAAGTCCCCGTTCTAACCCAAGGCCCACAGCTTATGCGCACTTTCAATGATTTTTCCGTTTCGCCGGCTGACAGACCCAAATTGACAGCCAGGCAGGCGCAGATTCTGGAATTGATCCAGCAAGCGATCGCCCAGACCGGCGCGCCTCCCACCCGGGCAGAAATTGCCGCCCAACTCGGTTTTCGTTCACCGAATGCCGCCGAAGAGCATCTGAAGGCGCTTGCCAAAAAGGGCGTCATCGAGCTCGTCAGCGGCACTTCGCGAGGCATCCGGCTGCGAACCGATGCACTGCGGGTTTTGAACGAATCACGGCGGCAAACGTTTTCAATGCCTCCCGAGCGGATCACCCAGTGGGCCCTGCCCCTTGTCGGCCGGGTGGCCGCTGGCAGCCCCATCCTGGCGCAGGAACATATCGAACAGACCTACTTTTTTGAAAGTTCCCTGTTTGATCAGAAACCCGACTACCTGCTCAAGGTGCGCGGGATGAGCATGCGCGACGTGGGCATCATGGACGGCGACTTGCTGGCCGTGAAACAGGCTCGGGAAGCCCAAAACGGGCAGATCGTGGTCGCCCGGCTCGGTGACGAGGTCACCGTCAAGCGCTTTCATCGCGACCAGGACGTGATCGAACTGATCTCGGAAAATCCAGACTTCCAGCCCATTGTGGTCCAGCCTGGCGAACCTTTCGAGCTGGAAGGCCTGGCCGTCGGGTTGATTCGCGGCAGGCTTTCCATGTAGCCCCGTCGGTTTTCCTGGGGCCAGCCGCTGGCTTTGCCCGCTGTCAAGTCAATCGCAGCCAACTGTCGCTCTTTATTAAAAATCCGCCTTTCTGTTTGGCAGATCCCTGCACGCTTGTATCCAACCTTTATCAACCGGAGCTCTTCATGCGAATCATCAGCTTTTCACCTGCCCCCATGCAAGCCTTCTGGACGGCACCAGTTCAGGCGCTGGTGCCGTGGATCACCCGGATCAGGGATTCGATTGCACATGGTGCAGTCAGATCCATGGCACTGCGGTCGGCAGGAGCGACACCGCCTTCACTCATGCGTCACACGGCAACGGCGAGCAATGACGCGTTTTTTAAAATACGCCCTGAAATTGCCGAATCCAGATGCATTTCCCTGCCACAGGAATCGACACGCAGCGTGTTGCGGATCGTCCGTGAATCCGATGCGGCCATCCGGCCCGATTGCGCGGGACGCATGGTCATCTCAGGACGGATGGCCGACGTCTGCGCTGAACTTGACCGCATGGCCATGCAAGCGGAGTCTCCTGTCGCCGATTGATGGCTTTTCCCTCGATGTTCAGATTCGTCCGGCATTCACGCAACGCGATGAACCCTGTCCGCCAGTCCTGTGCGTAAAACCTTGTCATGACCAGGAAACCAGCAAACAGCCTGTTCGGGGGGTGCGCCGCTGGTCTTTGAAAAACACGTTTCTTGAGGGCACAATATCTGCATGAATATTGTGATTCTCGATGATTACCAGGACGCTGTGCGAAAGCTTGCCTGCGCGGCCAAGCTCGAAGCCTACCCTGCCAAGGTTTACACCAATACCGTGAAGGGTGCCGGTCAGTTGTCGGTCCGGCTCAAGGACGCCGACATCATCGTCCTGATCCGCGAACGCACTTCGTTGACGCGCCAGCTGATTGAAAAGCTGCCCAAGCTCAAGCTGGTCGTCCAGACGGGCCGTATTGGCAGCCATGTCGATGTGGCCGCCTGTACGGAACGCGGCATTGCGGTCGCCGAAGGCATGGGCTCACCGATTGCCCCAGCGGAACTGACGTGGGCGCTGGTGATGGCGGCCATGCGCCGCATTCCGCAGTATGTGTCACACCTCAAGCATGGTGCATGGCAACAATCCGGGCTGAAATCAGCGTCCATGCCGCCTAATTTTGGCCTCGGGTGCGTACTCAAGGGCAAGACCCTGGGAATCTGGAGCTATGGCAAGACCGGCCAACTGGTGGCCGGCTACGGTCGGGCCTTCGGCATGCGGGTCATCATCTGGGGCAGTCCGGCGTCACGCGAACGCGCCCAGGCCGACGGGTTTGAACTCGCGCCGAGCAAGATCGAGTTGTTCCGGCAATGCGATGTGCTCAGCCTGCACCTGCGTCTTGCAGAAGAAACCACAGGCATCGTCACACTGGATGACATGTCATCCATGAAGCCAACCGCGCTCCTGGTCAACACCTCACGTGCCGAACTGATCGAGCCTGAAGCGCTGCTTGCGGCACTCAACCGCGGTCGTCCCGGCATGGCGGCGATCGACGTGTTTGAATCGGAGCCCATCCTTCAGGGACATGCCCTCTTGCGGCTGGAAAACTGCATCTGCACGCCGCACATCGGTTACGTCGAGCAGGACAGCTACGAGATGTATTTTGGCGCTGCCTTTGACAATATCGTCAACTTCATCAAGGGCACACCGACGAACATCGTCAACCCGGGTGCGTTACAGGTCAGGCGCTAATCCCTGGCATTGCCCCTTACTCCGTTCAATTTTTTTATCCCCTCAGCGAATCAACCATGCAAACACCTTTTTATTCAACGGTCGGCATCGTGGGCACGGGTGCCATGGGACGGGGCATCGCCCAGATTGCCGCGCAGGCCGGCAGTGCGGTCAAACTGATGGATGCACAGGCCGGCGCTGCCGAAAAAGCGCGCGAGGCATTGTGCAGCCAATGGGACCGGCTGTGCGAAAAAGGACGCATCGGCTCTGACCTGGCGGAAGCTCACAAAACCCGGGTCCAGGTCGCAGGCACGCTCGCCGACCTGTCCGGCTGCGACCTGGTGATCGAAGCCATCGTCGAGCGGCTCGACAGCAAAAAAACGCTGTTCGCCGAACTGGAAGCCATCGTGCCATCGCGAACCGTGCTGGCAAGCAACACCTCCTCGCTGTCCGTCACGGCCATTGCGGCCGGCCTCAAACACCCCGAACGCTTTGCCGGCTACCACTTTTTCAACCCGGTGCCGCTGATGAAGGTGGTGGAGGTCATCGCCGGCCTGAAAACCGACGCCGACACCTGCCGCGGGCTGAGCGAATATGCGCGCCAGACCGGCCACACACCGGTGCAGGCGCAAGACACGCCGGGGTTCATCGTCAACCACGCCGGTCGCGGCTACGGCACCGAGGCCTTGCGCATCGTCAGCGAAGGCATTGCCGATTTCGCCACCATCGACCGCATCCTGCGCGACCAGGCCGGCTTCAGGCTTGGCCCGTTCGAGCTGATGGACCTGACCGCGCTCGACGTGTCGCATCCGGTGATGGAGTCCATTTACCACCAGTATTACGAGGAAGACCGTTACCGCCCCAGCGTCATCACCGCGCAACGCCTGGCGGGCGGATTGCTGGGACGCAAGACCGGCGAAGGCTTTTACCGCTACGAGGGCGGCAAGGCCCAGGTTCCTGTCGAATCGCCCGTTCCCGAAGTGGCTGAAATGCCGCCCGTCTGGGTGTCCCCCCGGGCAGCGCGGCCCTCGGAACTGCTGCAGTTGCTGAAAGACCTTGGGGCCCACATCGAGACCGGCCCTTCGCCTTCACCACAGGCGCTGACGCTGGTGGCGCCGCTCGGTTTTGACATCACCACGGTTGCCGTTGTCGAGCGCCTGGACCCGGCACGCACCGTCGGCATCGACATGCTGATCGACGATGCAGCCACCCGGCGGCGTGTGCTGGCCACCAACCCGGCCACGCGCAGCGACATGCGCGATGCGGCGCATGCCCTGTTTGCCCGCGACGGCAAGGCCGTCAGCGTGATCCGCGACAGCGGCGGCTTTGTGACGCAGCGCGTGGTGGCCACCATCGTCAACATTGCCAGCGACATCTGCCAGCAGGGCATTTGCAGCCCCAAAGACCTAGAAACTGCGGTCACGCTGGGACTGGGCTACCCCATGGGCCCACTGGCCATGGGCAACCTTTATGGGCCGACCAATATCCTGGAAGTGCTGTTCAACCTGCAAACCGTCTATGGCGACCAGCGCTACCGGCCGTCGCCCTGGCTGCGTCGCCGGGGCGCCATTGGCCTGAGCCTGATGCACGAGGAAAGCTGACATGCCCGGCGCATTGAAAAGCACCAGTGAAAGCGGCACGCTGATCCTGACGCTGAGCGACCCGCAGCACAAGAACGCCCTGGGCCCCGACATGTACGCCGCAGGCATCGAGGCATTGAACGCCGCCGAGAACAACCCCGAAATCCGCAGTGTGGTGATCACTGGAGAAGGCAGCGTGTTTTGCGCCGGCGGCAACCTGCAGCGGCTGCAGGCCAACCGGCGCCTGTCGCCCGAAGTGCAGGCACAAAGCATCGAGGCACTGCACAACTGGATCGAAGCCATTCGCACCTACCCCAAGCCGGTGATTGCAGCGGTCGAGGGCGCCGCCGCCGGTGCGGGCTTTTCACTGGCGCTGGCCTGCGACTTCATCGTCGCTGCCGACAACGCCGTGTTCGTCATGGCGTACAGCACCGTCGCCCTGTCACCCGATGGTGGCGGCAGCTGGAGCCTGGCGCGCGCCCTGCCGCGCGCCCTGGCCAGTGAACTGCTCATGGGCGCCGAACGCATCAGCGCCGCGCGACTGCAGCAGCTGGGCCTGGTCAACCGCGTCACCGCAGCCGGCGGCGCGCTTGGCGAAGCGCTGGTGTTGGCGGCACGGCTCAACGCACGCGCACCGAATGTGCTGGCCAGCATCAAGGACCTGATCAACGACGCACCCGCCAACACCCTGAGCCAGCAACTCAACAGCGAACGCAATTACTTCGTGCGCAACCTGCACCATGCCAATGGCGGTGAAGGCATCGAGGCATTTTTGGAAAAACGCCTGCCGCATTACCGCTGAGCAAACGCCTGGTTTGATAGCTGCTTGCGCCTATGTGGCAAGCGCAAACGGCTTTTTTTCTTAAGAAATGGTGTTTCACCGTCACCGTGGTTGCTCGCCAGCGCCGGACCCAGGCAATCCGAGCTTGCTGGGTGTGAGGCGTGACCTGCCTTTGTCGCTGCCAAAAAATGGCCCTTTACGCGCCCGCAGGATGACGGTTCGAAATTGGCCTTTGCGTTCATGTCGACGGGACATCCATGCGACACCGATGCGACCGCAAACACTTCCGCCGCAGGTCGCTGAAGCGACAATGCAAAACTTGTTAGTCACCCAAAAGACAGACCATGGACGATCCTATTCTTACGATAGACGAAAGAGCGGCCATCAACAGCGGCCGCTGGTTCTCATCCCTTTCACCCTCCCTGAGGCACGACATTCTCCGATGTGCATACGTCAAACGATTCAAAGACGGCGACCTGATCGCGGCGCGCGGCGATCCGCCCGAGGAATGGATTGCCTGTGCTTTGGGCGCGGTGCGTGTCAGTTCGACCTCGATTTCCGGCAAGCTGGTGACGCTGACGTATGTCGAGCCGGGGATCTGGTTTGGCGACGTGGCAATTTTCGACGGCGAGCGCCGGACCCACGATGCCTATGCGCATGGCACCACCACCATTTTGTGCGTGGCGCGTGCCGACCTGCGCAAGATCCTGACGCAGCACGTCGAACTCTACGAGGCATTGCTGCGCCTGCATGCGCGGCGCATCCGCCAGCTGTTTGGCTTGGTCGAGGACCTCAACACCCTGCCCTTGCGGGCGCGGCTGGCCAAGCAGTTGCTGCACCTGGTGCGCAGCTATGGCGTTCCCAGCCTGGCGAACGGAAGCGACACGCGCATCAGTCTGCAGCTGGCGCAGGAAGAACTGGCGCAACTGCTGGGCGCCTCGCGCCAGCGGGTGAACCAGGAGCTCAAGGCCATGGAGCGCGAGGAAGCCATCCGCATCGAACCGGGTGGCCTGGTGGTGCGCAACCGACAGACGCTGTTGCGCATTTCAGAAGCGGATGCCGACAAATAACCCGTATTTATTCAAGGAACCCAGCCGCATGAGTAATTTTGACCATTTCATCGGCACACGCGCTGTTACTGCCGCACAAGCGTTCGACACTGAAGCGCTGGGTGTTTACCTGAAGCAACATCTGGACGGCTTCAACGGCCCGCTGGAGGTCGAAATTTTCAAGGGCGGCCAGTCCAACCCCACTTACAAACTCATCACGCTCGGTGCCAGTTACGTGATGCGCGCCAAGCCCGGTCCGGTGGCCAAATTGTTGCCCTCGGCGCATGCGGTCGAGCGCGAATTCAGGGTCATGCAAGGGTTGCAGGGAACGGCCGTTCCCGTGCCAAAAATGTTCTGCCTGTGCGAGGACGAATCGGTCATCGGCCGGGCTTTTTACGTCATGGAGTTTGTCGAAGGGCGCGTGCTGTGGGACCAGGCCCTTCCCGGCATGACACCCGTGCAGCGCGGCGAAATCTACGACGAAATGAACCGCGTCATCGCGGCCTTGCACAAGGTGGATTTTGTGGAACGCGGCCTGGCCAGCTACGGCAAGCCCGGCAACTACTTCGAGCGCCAGATTGGCCGCTGGAGCAAGCAGTACCAGGCGTCCATCACCCAGCCTATTGCCGAAATGGACAGCCTGATGCAATGGCTGCCCGCCAACATTCCCGCCAGCGCCCGCGACGAAGGCATGGTGTCCATCGTGCATGGCGACTTCCGGCTTGACAACCTGCTGTTTCACCCTGCCCAGCCCCGGGTGCTGGCAATTCTGGATTGGGAACTGTCGACCCTGGGTCATCCGCTGGCCGACTTCAGCTACCACTGCATGGCCTGGCACATTCCACCCGGCACTTTTCGCGGCATTGGCGGGCTGGATGTGGCCAGCCTGGGCATTCCGACCGAAGCCCAGTACATTGCCAAGTATTGCGAGCGCATCGGCGTGACCACGCCCGAGGCGCTCAAGGCCGACTGGAACTTTTACCTGGCGTACAACCTGTTTCGCCTCGCTGCCATCCTGCAGGGCATTGCCAAGCGTGTCGAAGCCGGCACCGCGTCCAGCGCGCAGGCCGTCAGCTCTGCTGCCGGCGCACCCGTGCTGGCCAAAATGGCCTGGGATTTCGCGCTCAAGGCCCAAGCCTGAATGCGCACAGCCCGACACCTCCACTGACCGACCAGGCACCCATTTTTTCCGCGAGCCTTTCTTTATAACAACCAGCCCTTTCAGGAGATATTCATGGACTTCGACTACACCCCCAAAGTAAAAGAGCTTCAGGCGCGCCTGTTGAAGTTCATGGATGAGCATATTTACCCCAACGAAGCGCGATTTTTCCGTGAAATCGCTGAAAACCGGGCCAACGGCAATGCCTGGATTCCCACCACGCTGATCGAGGAACTCAAGCCCAAGGCACGCGCCGCCGGACTGTGGAACCTGTTCCTGCCGCAGTCGCCGCGCGCGCCTGAAGGTCTGTCCAACCTTGAATACGCGCCACTGTGCGAAATCATGGGCCGGGTGCCGTTTGCCGCCGAGGTCTTCAACTGCTCTGCGCCCGACACCGGCAACATGGAAACCATCGCCCGCTACGGCTCGGAAGCCAACAAGGACGAATGGCTCGACCCGCTGCTCAAGGGCGAGATCCGCTCGGCCTTCCTGATGACCGAGCCTGACGTCGCCTCTTCCGACGCCACCAACGTTCAGTGCCGCATCGAGCGCGACGGCGACGACTACGTGATCAACGGCCTCAAATGGTGGTCGTCCGGCGCCGGTGACCCGCGCTGCGCGGTGTACATCGTCATGGGCAAGACCGACCCCGAAGCCGGTCGCCACGAGCAGCAGTCGATGATCCTGGTGCCGGCCAATTCGCCCGGCGTCACCGTGATCCGGCCCTTGAGTGTTTTCGGCTACGACGACGCCCCGCATGGCCACATGGAAGTGCGCCTGACCAATGTCCGCGTGCCCGCCAGCAACCTGCTGCTGGGCGAAGGACGCGGCTTCGAGATTGCCCAGGGCCGGCTTGGCCCCGGACGCATCCACCACTGCATGCGCAGCATCGGCATTGCCGAGCGCGCGCTGGAGTTGATGTGCAAGCGGCTCAACAGCCGCATCGCTTTCGGCAAGCCGATTGCCCGCCAGTCGGTGTGGAGCGAACGCATTGCCGATGCGCGCTGCATGATCGAGCAAGCCAGATTGCTCACCCTGAATGCCGCCTACATGATGGACACCGTGGGCAACAAGGTGGCCAAGGCGCAAATTGCCATGATCAAGGTGGTGGCACCCACCATGGCCTGCCAGATCATCGACTGGGCCATCCAGGCCCACGGCGGCGGCGGCGTGTCGGACGATTTCCCGCTGGCCTATGCCTACGCCAGCCAACGCACCCTGCGCCTGGCCGACGGACCGGACGAGGTGCACCGTGCATCGCTGGCCAAACTGGAACTGGCCAAGCACCTGGTCATTCCGGGCGAGATCGAGATGCCGGTGACGCGCGGCTGCTGATTGTGTCTTTCGCTTTGACGGGCACATATTGCTATTTATTCAATAGCAATATGTGCTCGTTCTCTATGCGTAAGAGGCATAAATGACCCATATTTTCCATTTTTATCAGCCGGACCGCCCGGTCATCAGCAGACATCAGCGGACATTCAAATTTTTTCACTTCACGTAAAGTCGCGTGACGTCAATACCCAAGGAAGCTGCTGTGATCAATGTCTATTCCTGGCCCACGCCCAATGGCCACAAGGTTCACATCATGCTGGAGGAATGCGGCCTTCGCCTGGGGCGCGACTGGCAGGTTTTTCCAGTCAACATCGGCGCAGGCGACCAGTTCAAGCCCGAGTTCCTGGCCATCAGCCCCAACAACAAGATACCGGCACTTATCGATCCTGACGGCCCTGATGGCAAGCCGATGTCACTGTTCGAATCGGGCGCCATCCTG
>JBBSRS010000056.1:0-9935 GCA_038242795.1 Burkholderiales bacterium | reverse complement strand
GTGCTGCCAGGCGGCGTGGACACCCATGTCCACCTGCAAAATATCATCGGCCCGACGGTCACCTGCGACACGTTTGCCAGCGGTACGCAGGCAGCGGCTTTTGGCGGCACCACGACGGTGGTCGACTTTGCGCTGCAGACCGCCGAGGACTCGCCGCTTGACGCGATTGCCCGGGCACAGCGCCTGGCCGACCCGCAGGTCAACGTCGACTACAGCCTGCATGTCATCGTGACGCGGGTCGATGCCCAGGTACTGGCCGATGTGCGCCACGCCATGCGGCATGAAGGCGTCACCAGCTTCAAGATGTTCATGGCCTACCCCGGCGTGATGATGGCCGACGATGCGGCGATTTTCCAGATGCTGCGCCAAGTCGGCGCCGACGGCGGCATGGTGGCGTTGCATGCCGAAAACGGCACGGTGATCGACCTGCTGATCAAGGAAGCGCTGGAGGCCGGCCATGCTTCGCCGCGCTACCACGCGCTGACCCGGCCGGCCATCCTGGAAGGCGAAGCCACGCACCGCGGCATCCGGCTGGCCGAACTGGCCGAGGCGCAGATCTACTTTGTCCATGTCTCGTCCAACCAGGCGCTCAAGCACATCGTCACCGCGCGCGCCGAAGGCATTCCGGTGTTTGCCGAAACCTGCCCGCACTACCTGCTGTTTGACGACTCGGTCTACAACAGCGACGCATTCGAGATCGCCAAGTACGTCATGACGCCGCCGCTGCGCACCCCGGACGACCAGAAGCACCTGTGGCGCGCCCTGCGCTACGACGACCTGCAGGTCATTGCCACCGACCACTGCCCTTTTTGCATGAAGGAAGGCCACCTGGGCTACCAGCGCCAGAAAATGAGCGGCCTGCATGATTTTTCCAAAATTCCCAACGGCGCGCCCGGCATCGAGACCCGGCTGACCAGCCTGTTCGACATCGGCGTGATGCAGGGCAAGCTGTCGCTCAACCGCTTCGTGCAGCTGACCTCGACCACGCCAGCCAAATTGTTTGGCCTCTTCCCCAAAAAAGGCACGATCGCTGTCGGCAGCGATGCCGACGTGGTGCTGTTCGACCCGGCCGCCACGCAGGTGATCCATGCCGAGCACCTGCACAGCCAGTGCGACTACACCTTGCTCGAAGGCCGAACATTGCGCGGCCAGGTGAAAAAGGTTTTCCTGCGCGGCGAGTTGATCGTGGACGGCGAGCAATGGCTGGGTCGCGAGGGCATGGGCCGCTTCGTGCCGCGTGGCACGGTGCAGGCGTTTTGAACTTCCCCGGCACCGCCCCGTGACGCCCACCGTCCAGTCCAGAACACCTGCCCCCGCCAGACCAGAGCGGCCTGCACGGCCCGCCAACCTGGCCGAGTTGCGCCACATGATCGGCCGCGAAAGTGAACGGCTGACGCCCCGCCTGCGCGCCGCCGCACGCTACGCGCTGGACCATCCCAACGAGGTCGCGCTGAACCCCGTGGCCACGCTTGCCAGAACCTCCAAGGTGGCGGCCGCAACCTTCATCCGGCTGGCCCAATTCCTGGGCTGCGAAGGCTACAGCGACCTGCAGCGGCTGTTTCGCGAGCCGCTCCAGCACGCCGGAAAACCCAGCTTTCCGCAGCGCATCCGGCATTTCGGCGGCGAGCAGACGCTGGACCATCCGGACGATCCGGCGCAGGTGCTGCAGGCGTTCAGCCAGGCCAACATGGTGTCGCTGGAGCATCTGCGCGCCGACGCCGCGAGCCTGCCGCTGCAGGCCGCCATCGATTTGATCGAGCAGGCCACGCTGGTGCATGTCGTGGGGCTGCGCCGGTCGTATGCGGTGGCCGCTTACCTGGCTTATGCGCTGAACCGGGTCGGCTGCCCGACGGTGCAGATCAACGGCCTGGGCGGCAGCATCTACGAGCAGGCCTCGATTGCCGGCGCCGGCCACCTCCTGATTGCCGTCAGCTTTCCGCCCTACGCCGGCGACACCCTGCAGGTGTGCCAGCAGCTGAGCCGGCGCGGCGTGAAGCGGCTGGCCCTGACTGATTCCATTTTCAGCCCCATTGCCCAAGGCGCCGACCTGGTGCTGGATGTCAACGACGCCGAGCTGCTGGGCTTTCGCTCGCTGTGCGCCGCCATGAGCCTGGCGCAAACGCTGGCCATGGGCGTGGCCTTCAGCAAGCGCAGCAAACAGCGCATGGGTTCGGCCGAAGCGTTTGAAACCGTCCTGGAAGACATCGACTGCTAGCCATGAACCCTGTCCTCCTGAAACCCGAAGCATTGACCGCCGCCGCATTTTTGCCGTTTGGCGATGTGATTGAAGTGCAGGACAGCGCACGGCCCCTGCAGATCAACCAGGGCCATGCCGAGCGTTACCACGACCTGGCCAGCATCGACTTGGCCGGGCCTGGCGCCCGGGCGCTGATCAGCATCTTTCGCTCGCAACCGCGCCAGTTCCCGCTTTTCCTGAATGTGCTCGAACGTCACCCGCTGGGCAGCCAGGCCTTCATGCCGCTGGCAGCCCTGCCCTATCTGGTGGTGGTGGCGCCCGGCGTCGAAACGCCTGATCTGCAGGGGCTGCGCTGCTTCATCGCCGCCCCCGGACAGGGTGTCAACTACGCGCGCGGCACCTGGCACCATCCCCTGCTGTCGCTGGAGGCGACCACTGATTTCCTGGTGGTCGACCGGGGCGGGCCGGGCGTCAACCTGGAAGAGCACAGCCTGCCCCCCGAACACATCCGGGTTCTTGCGCCGACGGATGGCGCGCACAGCCCATCCTGAATGGTTGGAGCGCCAGGTGCCATGCATCCCTTTGCTTTCAGCATAAAAAAGGTGCTTTGCGCAAGTCCAGCATGCATTTTCAGCTATTTTTTTTGTAGCGTGATCGTTGCTTGAAAGCGATTGTCAGCGCAGCCGGATCATGGGCGGCTGGCCGGCTTCGCTGACCTCCAGCAGCGCGCCGAAGGCCGACAGCATGGCCGGGAAATTCGCGTGGCCGTGCTCCTTCGGATCAAAGGTCGAGTCCAGCCGCAGGATCATCTGCCAGACGGCTTGCGGGCTGACCCAGGCATCGCCCTGGGCTTGGGCCAGCAGGCGAATCGCCCGTGTCAGCAACCCGGCGGCGGCATCATCGGAAATCAACTCTGCCGATGGCGTGACCGCGCGTTCGGACGCCTGCAGGCTGTCCAGCAAGGCTTCGTAGTAATGAAAGGCATGGCAACTCTTGGCCCAGTGGCGGTTGGTGGATTTGCGGGTGCCGATGCCGACCAGTGTTCGGCCCGCGGCCTTGACCTTTTGCGACACCGGCATGAAGTCACTGTCGCCGCCGACGATGATGACCGTGCCGATGTGGCCAAAGCGCCCCATGTCCTCCATCGCGTCCAGGCACAGGCTGATGTCGGCGCCATTCTTGGCCGAGCCGCCCGGCGGAAACAGCTGGATCAGCTCGACCGCGCATTGCAGCAGCGCGTCGCGGTAGCGGCTGAAATACTGCCAGTTGCAGTAGGCGCGGTTGATGGCAATCGGCCCGAACGAGGCCGCCAGTTCGACCACGGCCTGGATGTCGATCAGCGGCTCCTGCACCCGAAAACGGTTGTCCTGCTTGCTGTAGGCGCCTTCCTGGCGGGCTTCGCACAGGCTGGCGTGCAGGTTTTCAAAGTCCCAGTAAAGGGCGACCGAGGCTTGGGTTTCGCTGGCGCGCTGGCGCATGAAGGCTCCTGGCAAAGCCACGATGCTAACGCGCCGGCGCGCTGGCACAGCCAAGGCAGCGCCAGCAAACCCGCGCCGCGATAGCCATATGATTTGGTGCCCAGGAACAGCGCACGCGGCGGCTTGTCGGCGCGACCGCGTATCCTGCTATTTTTTTAACCAAGGAACGCCCCATGCCGCCACGCCTGACCGCGCAAGACTTTGACCAGGAATTGCTGATTCTGTTTGATGCCTACGTCCACGGCAGCCTCGACCGGCGCGGCTTTCTGGGCAAGGCGCAAAAATTTGCCACGGCGGGCGTGACCGCCGTTGGCCTGCTGGCGGCATTGAGCCCCAATTTTGCGTTGGGCCAGCAGGTTCCGCAGGACGATGCACGGCTCAAGACCGAGCGGGCCAGCGTGCCCTCGCCCGCCGGCAATGGCAGCATCAACGGCTACCTGGCGCGTCCCGCCAGCGCCGGCACAACCAAATTGCCGGCCGTCCTGGTGATCCACGAAAACCGGGGCCTGAACCCGCACATCGAAGACATTGCCCGGCGTCTGGCGCTGGACGGCTTCATGGCGTTTGCGCCCGATGCGCTGACGCCGCTGGGCGGTTACCCGGGCGACGAGGACAAGGCGCGAACCTTGTTCGCCACGCTGGACCAGGGCAAGGCGATGGAGGATTTTCTGGCCGCCAGCCAGTGGCTCAAGTCCCGGCCCGACGCCACCGGCCACTTGGGCGCTGTGGGCTTTTGCTATGGCGGAGGCATCGTTCATCAGTTGGCGGTGCGCCTGCCGGACCTGCGCGCATCCGTGCCCTTTTACGGCAACACGCCCGCGCCCTCGGAAGCTGCCAGGGTCAAGGCGCCGCTGCTGGTCCACCTGGCCGCCGTTGACGAGCGCATCAATGCCGCCTGGCCAGCCTATGAAACCGCGCTCAATGCGGCAGGTGCCCAATACACCGTGCACCAGTACGCCGGTACGCAGCACGGCTTCAACAACGACACGACGCCGCGTTATGACGCTGCGGCAGCCAAGTTGGCGTGGGACCGGACCGTGGCGTTTTTCAAAACCACCCTGAAGAATGGATGAGCAGGTCTGCGCACGCTGACCCGTTCGACTCAGGCTGCAGGCTTGGCCTGGTAGGCTTTGCGGTCAGCCAGGACCTTTTTCGCCGAAGACCGTTCGCTCACCAGCCGGATGTAGGGCTTGTAGTCGATGCCGGCTGCCAGCAGCAGGTCTTCGCCTAGCACCGCCCGGGTGGCCATGCCGACCAGGGGCAGACTGGCAAAAGCGGCGCAGTCCGCCTGTGTGAACTGTTCGCCCGCCACATGGGGCGAAAATTTCGCCAGTTGCTTGAAGGCAGGAATGTTTTTTTCGAGCTGCTTGCGCACCCGCGCCTGCGTCGCTTCACTGACCGTTCCTCCAAAGAACGCCTGCCCGTAGAGTTCCCGCGCCACCAGTTCCAGGTGCAGTTCAATGAAGGTGATGAGTTCGCGCACCTTGGCGGCAGCAAAGGGGTCGGCCGGCAGCAGCGCTGGTTCGGGATAAGCCGATTCGATGTACTCCATGATCGCCTGGCTTTCGCACAGGCTGCCTTCGGGCGTTCGCAAAAAAGGCACCTTGCCCAACGGCGACGCCTGCAGCGCCGCCATGTCGGTCACCGGCAGGGTCACCACCTCTTCGTTGAATGGCACGTCTTTTTCAAGCAGCGCCAGCTTGACCTTGTTGTAGTAATTGGAAACGGGAAAGCCGCAAAGGGTAAGCATGAAATGAAGTCTCCTCAAGTTGGGAAGGCAAGTTTATGTGGAGTCTGGCCGCACGCTTGCAACGGCTGCGACAACGGCAACACAACAGGGTCATTCCACACCGACTTGCCCTCGGCCCCTTGCGGAACCACGACAGGAAGGTCAGTCCGAAAGCCTTGAGCCGTTTCAAACCGCCACCGCAAATCGTCCACTTGCATGGTGGAAGGCAGGATCGTCGGCAACAGCCAGGCAAAACAATTGACATCACGGAGTGGTTTGGAAATAAATTGACAACTGCGCACCTTGACCTGGCATCGCTTGCAGGGCGGGCAACGCCAGCCAGCGATGCTGCGGGTTTGCCAGCTTTCCGATAATGCATGTCACAGCTCAGGCCGGCTTGGCCTGGTTTTTTCAACCACCAGGAGTCACCGATTTGCGAACACCCTTGTTATTTGCCCTGATGCTGTGCTGCATTTTTTCAGCCCGTGCAGCCGAACCGCTGGCGTCAGCAGCTCTGCTGCATCCCCTCACTGCAAGCTGGTCATGGACATTGCCAGGCAAACCATGCACCGAGCAACTCCATTACCGTGCCGATGGCACGCGCCTGGGCAGCAGCGGCGAAGAAACGACACAAAGCCGTTACGAAGTGGCAGCCATTCCCAGCCTGCTGGGTTTTTATCGGCTGACCGAAACCGTCACCGACAGCAATGGCCAGCGGGATTGTTCGGGCGACCTGCATGAAGCCTCCGGTGAGCCCATGACGCGGTTCATCCAGTTCAGCCCCAAAAAAGACCAGTTGATCGTCTGCCGGGAAGAGTCACTGGAGGCTTGCTTCGGTCCCTTGAAGCGCCTGCCTGACTAAACGGCAAACGGGCAAAGATATGATCAGGCGCTTTTACCCGGAATCTGCCGGGGTACAAGAAATGGCTCGCGCCATGCACGACGTCGAAAACCCAGATTCATCCTGAACCTGCCTTCACTTTATGTACTCAAACCTTCCCGTGGCGTCACTGCCCATGCGCTACCTGGGTCTGGCCTATGCCCAGCAGATGACCCAGGCCGCTGCATGGAAACGGTACGGACTGGCGCTGGTTTTTTTCGTCGTCGCGCTGGGTTCGCGGTTTGAACTGGTCAACGTGTTGCCGGACCGAGGCTTTCCCTTCCTGACCTTTTTCCCGGCCGTGCTCCTGGCCACTTACCTGACCGGACTGGGCCCCGGGTTGCTCGCGGCGGGTTTGAGCTTTCTGGCGGCCTGGCTTTTTTTCATCCAGCCGGACCGGTCTGTTGCACTGACGGGTGCCGACATGGTGGCACTGACGTTTTTCTCGGCCATCCTGCTCATTGACTGCCTGGTGATTTACTTCATGAAGTCGGCCCTGGTGCGCTTGAACCATACCCAGCAGCAGGTGCGCGAGTCGAGCCAGCGGCTGCAGCTGGTGCTGGACAACCTGTATGTGTACGTGAGCATCCTCGGCCTGGACGGGAGCGTTCAGGAAGTCAACGAGGAAGCCTTGCTGGCAGTCGGCATGAGCCGCGAGGAGATCCTGGGCCGTCCCCTGTGGGAGGGATCCTGGTGGGCCAGCAAGGCCCGGCAGCAGCATGTGCGCGCTGCCGTCGAGCGCGCGTCAAGCGGGGAAACCGCGCGCTTCGACATTCAGATGGAGCGTTCCGGAAAGACGTTCACGATTGATTTCCAGGTCGGTCCCCTGCGCGATGCCAATGGACAGATCACGGCCCTGGTGGCCAGCGCCACGGACGTGACGAGCCGGGTGCTCGCATTGGCCGCGCTCCAGGCCAGCCGCAAGGAGGCCGTCAGCGCTGCCGAAGCGGCAGAGGCCGAACGCCGTTTGCTCGATGCCACCTTCAACGCAGTGCCTGCCAGCATCATGGTGGCCGATGCAGAAGGCAGGATTCTGCGCATGAACGAGTCCACCGAAGACATGTGGGGCGTGGCGCCATTCTCCAAAAATGTCAGCGGTTATGGTGAATGGAAGGGCTGGTGGGCTGATGGGTCGGCACGGCACGGACAGCGCATACTGGCGCATGAATGGGGACTGGCGCGCGCGCTGAAAGGCGAAATCTGCAACGACACGATCGAAATCGAGCCTTTTGGCCGGCCCAACGAACGGCTCTTCACCCTGCTGTCGTCGGCGCCGGTTCTCGGCACAGCGGGACAAGTGGTGGGCGGCGTCGTGGCGCAGCTGGACATCACGGACCGTATCCATGCCGAGAAGGCGCTGCGCGAACGGCAGCAGCTGCTGCAAAGCACCATGGACAACTTTCCCACGGTGATTGCCTTCAAGGACACCGATGGGCGCTTTCTGGATGTGAACCACAAGGTGGAAAAGGCCCTGGGCATGAGCCGGCAGGCGATATGCGGCCTGACGATGCACGACCTGATTCCCGCAGCCGATGCCGATGTGCTGCGCCGTCACGACCTCGAAGTGATGCAGACCCAGCGGGCCATCCAGACCGAAAAGCTCACGCCGCTCGACAGCGGGACGCTGCACCATATCGACACCAGTTTCCCCTTGATCAATACCGACGGACAGGTCTACGGCACCGGCCATATCTCGCATGACATCACCGGCATCCGCCTTGCCGAAACTGCGCTGAACGCTGCCAACGAACAACTGCGCGAGGCCGACCGCCAGAAAGACGAGTTCCTGGCAACCCTGGCGCATGAACTGCGCAATCCGCTGGCACCCATCCGCACCGCCGCCGAGGTGATACGGCTTCGCAACCCGGATGACCTGGCGGTCCAGCGGGCGCGTACCGTCATCGAACGCCAGGTGCTGCACCTCACACGCCTGGTGGATGATCTGCTCGACATCTCGCGCATCACGCGCGGCACGGTTCATCTGCAGCATGAAACGCTGGACTTGTGTGTGGTGGCGCAAAACGCCATCGATTCGGTGCAGTCCACGCTCGATGCCGCCGGACTGACACTCACGTACCTGGCCGACCAGCCGCCCATTCCGATTCGAGGCGATGCGACCCGGCTGGTCCAGTGCGTCGTCAACCTGCTGACCAATGCCATCAAGTTCACGCCGCCCGGCGGCACCGTCTCGGTTCGGGTTGCCCAGGAAGGGCACACGGTTGCCGTCGAGGTCAGCGACAACGGCAGCGGCATTCCCGCCAGCAGCCTGGAAAGGATTTTTGAACTGTTCGTCCAGGATCGGCCCAGTGGCATGCACGGGAACACCGGCCTGGGGATCGGCCTGGCACTGACGCGCAAGCTGGTGATGCTTCACGGCGGCAGCGTGCAGGCGGCCAGCGCCGGCACCGGTCACGGAAGTACCTTTCGCATCGAGCTCCCAGCCGCCGACGCGCCCGAGAGCGTGCCGGCGCCAGCGGAAGAAACGCCTTCTGCGCCAGGCGCGGGTGCACACGTGCTGGTGGTCGAGGACAACCGCGATGCGGCCGACCTGCTGGCAGAAATGATGGACATGATGGGCTTTCGGGTCAGCGTGGCGTACACCGGCGAATCGGCGCTCGCCGCCATGCAAAAGGAGATGCCGGACGCGGTGCTGATGGACATCGGGCTGCCGGACATGAACGGCTACGAGGTCTGCCGCCGCCTGCGCCAATTTCAAGGCACCAGGCAGCCGGTGGCCATCGCCCTGACCGGTTGGGGCAACGACAACGACCGCGACCAGGCCACCAAGGCCGGTTTCAACGCACACCTGACCAAACCCGCCGAACCCGACCGGATCGTCGCCCTGCTGCACGAACTGCTTGCCGCACCGGGCGGCCCTGAAGCCCCCTGAAAAACACCTGCCAGATCAATCAGCGCCGTGCGCAGGCTTGATTTCCTGCCAGTTCCCCGTCCTTTTCAGTGCGAATCAATCAGCGATGCCAGCACCCCGGGCTCGAAATGCTGCCCAATGTAATCGGCCAGCCCGTCGAACACCGACTCCAGCGTGGGCGTGGCAGCGCCAAACAGCGCTTGCAACACGCGCGGGTCTTCAAACATCCCGTGCAGGTACAGGCCCAGCACATTGCCCGCGCCGTTTTGCCAGGCCAGGCCATCAGGCATGACCGGATGCGCAATGTCGCCAGCCGCCGCCATCGCGGCATGCGGCGCAGTCTGGCCGTGGTGGATTTCATAGCCCTGCACTTCCACGCCTGACAAAGCCCCCCACACCCCGCGCACCGGCGCGAACCTGGCCTGCCGGTGCCGCACCGTCTTGGTTTCGTCAAACAGCGTGACCACCGGCAGCAGCCCCAAGCCAGGGCCGTTGCCGTCAATGCCGTGCGGGTCGATCAGCGCTTCGCCCAGCATCTGCAGGCCGCCGCAAATGCCCAGCACCGCGCCGCCCAAGTGCGCATGCGCGGTAATCGCCTGGTCCAGCCCCTGCGCGCGCAGCCAGCCCAGGTCGGCGCTGGTGGCTTTGGAGCCGGGCAGGATGATCCAGTCGGCGGCGTCCAGACCCGCCAGCTCGGACGGGCTGCGCACCCATTTCAGGCGCACACCCGGCACATTCTTCAGCGGCTGGAATTCGTCGAGGTTGCTGATGCGCGGATAGGC
>JBBSRS010000055.1:0-10001 GCA_038242795.1 Burkholderiales bacterium | reverse complement strand
TCGCCAATGCGCCGGACCACGTCGCCCGCCTTCAGGCCAGACTTTTCAGCCGCGCTGGCCGCCATGACCTCGCCGATCACCGGGGCGGTCCACGGCCCGGCAATGCCGATTTTTCGGAACAGCTGGGCATCGGCATCTGCGGCATCGAGCTTGCTCAGCGGCAACACAACCGTTCGTGTCGAAGCGCCGGCCTCGTCGCCGAGCACCAATTGCAAATCCTGGCCATCGAGGGCGCCCTGGGTCAGGCGCCAGCGCAGGTCTTCAAACGAGCGAACCGTTTCCAGTTCCTGGCCGTCGAAAGCCGCCTTCTGGACCAACTCGCCGCCCTTCAGCCCGGCCTGCTCCGCCAGTGAGCCGGCCACCGGACTGGCCAGAATTGCTTTTGGCTCCTGCACCCCGCTCCAGTTCACCACGGCATACAACAGCACGGCCAGCAAGAGATTGGCCAGCGGCCCGGCAGCCACGACCGCGGCGCGCGACTTGAGCGGCTGGGTGTTGAACGCCAGGTGGCGCTCGACCGGATCCACCGGCGCTTCGCGTTCATCGAGCATCTTCACATAGCCGCCGAGCGGCAGCATGCCGATGGAAAAATCAGTGTCCTTGCCCTTGAGGCGCCAGGTGAAGAGCGGCTTGCCAAAACCGATGGAGAACTTCAGCACCTTGATGCCGCAGGCCACAGCCACCCGGTAGTGGCCGTACTCATGCACGGCAATCAGGATTCCAAGCGTCACCAGAAAGGAAATCAGCGTCAGCATGTCAAACCTCCAGACGTTCGGCAATTTGACCCGCAACCCGGCGCGACAGACCATCCAGCGCCAGCAGGCCTTCAATATCGTGGATGTCAGAGACGGCAACCGCCTCGAGCGTTGCATGGTTCACATGGTGAATCTGGTCAAAGCGGATTCGCCTGTCCAAAAATGCGGCCACCGCTATTTCATTGGCGGCATTCAAGACGGCCGCGCTGCCCACAGGCGCCTTGAGCACCTCCCAGGCCAGCGGCAGGCCGGGGAAGCGCGCACTGTCGGGCACTTCGAACGTCATGTTTGCCAGGTTGGTGAAATCCAGCGCCTTGGCGCCAGAGGCGATGCGCTCGGGCCAGGCCAGGCCATAGGCGATCGGCACGCGCATGTCGGGCGTTCCCAGTTGGGCCACCACCGAGCTGTCGTGGTACTGGACCATGGAATGGATGATGCTTTGCGGATGGATCACCACTTCGATTTGCGCCGGCGCCATGCCAAATAGGTACTTGGCCTCGATGACTTCGAGCGCCTTGTTCATCATGGTGGCTGAATCGACCGAAATCTTGCGCCCCATGACCCAGTTTGGGTGCGCGCAGGCCTGCTCGGGCGTCACATGGCGCAAGCTGTCAGGCGCGTGGGTGCGGAACGGCCCGCCTGACGCGGTCAGGATGATTTTTTCAACCCGGCGCGGCCAGCTGTCCGCGTCATCGGGCAGCGACTGAAAAATGGCCGAATGCTCGCTGTCAATCGGCAGCAGTCTGGCGCCGCCAGTTTCAACAGCGCGCATGAACACGTCGCCACCGACCACCAGCGCCTCCTTGTTGGCCAGCAGCAGGCGCTTGCCAGCCCGGGCCGCCGCCATGCACGACGGCAAACCGGCAGCGCCCACAATCGCCGCCATCACCGCATCGACCTGTTCGTGCGACGCTATCATTTCAAGAGCATTTTCCGCATGCAGGACATGCGTGGACAGCCCATTTGACTTGATTTTTTCAGCCAATATGCGTGCATGGGGCTCGCTGACCATCACGGCATACTGTGGCCTGAACTGCGCGCATTGGGCCAGCATGAGATCAACCTGGGTGGCGGCACTGAGCGCGAACACCTCGAAACGTTCAGGGTGCCGTGCAATCACCTCCAGCGTGCTGACGCCAATGGAGCCGGTCGAGCCCAGGACGGTGATGCGCTGCTTTTCGAAAGTCATGAATGAGAGCGTCCGGCCGCCAAGGGTTACAGGGTGACCAGCATCATGGCCAGCGGCAAGGTGGGCAAGAGCGCATCGACACGGTCCAGCACGCCGCCGTGGCCAGGCAAAAGTCCGCTGGAATCCTTGACCCCTGCGCTGCGCTTGATCAGCGACTCGACCAGGTCGCCTACCACGCTCATGGCCGCCAGAAAAACAACGGCCAGCAGCATCAGGGCAACGCCGTGTCGCTGGACCAGTTGGCCATAGAGTGAGTTGCCACCCCAGAAAGACCAGGACAGCGAAAGCGCGACCACACCGGCCATGCCGCCCCAGACGCCTTCCCAGCTTTTGCCGGGACTGATGGATGGCGCCAGTTTGCCCTTGCTGAAGCGCCCGCCCAGGGCACGGCCGGCGAAATATGCAAAGATGTCAGCCACCCAGACCAGCACCAGCACCGACAGCAAAAATTCAATGCCCATGACACGCGCCTGCGCAATTGCCAGCCATGCCATCCACAACGCGACGAAGCCACCCGAAAGACGCAGTGCCCTGGGAATCGCTGCCCAACCGGGAACGCCAGCGCGTAAAAGCCAGGCTCCTGCCAAAACCCAGGCCACACCGGCGGCAGCCCAAAGAATGGGCAGCGGCCGGTCAAGCAGGCCGCCGTACCATGACAGTCCGCAGGCCAACACGCACAGCGCTGCCAACCCGAATGAGCCGGCCTGCCCAAAGGCATTGAGGCGGCCCCACTCCCAGGCTCCTGCGGCAATCATCAGCAAGGCCAAGGCACAAAAAGGCACCGGCGTCCTGTAAAAAAGCGCGGGAAGCAAAATCGCCAGCAGGACGATGGCAGTGATCACACGCTGTTTAAGCATTAGGCAGCATTTTCATTGGAAAACGAAAGCGGGGTGCTCAGTTGGGCCGAGGTCTTGCCGAAACGGCGCTCGCGTGCACTGTAAGCGGCAATTGCCTCGTCCAGCGTCGCCTCGTCAAACTCAGGCCAGAGCCGGTCCGAAAAATACAGTTCTGAGTAAGCAGCCTGCCAGAGCATGAAGTTGCTGATGCGCAATTCACCACCGGTGCGGATCAAGAGGTCAGGGTCGGGCACATGCGCCAGGGCCATCGCCCGGTCCAGCGACTGCTCGGTGATGGCTTTTCCCTGGATGGCCAGTGTCTGTGCTGCCTGGGCAATGTCCCAGCGCCCGCCATAGTTGAAACACACGTTGAAAATCAGGCGCTGGTTTCCCGCCGTGTTGAATTCAGCCTCCAGCAGGCCCGACTGGACCTTGCTGGAAAGCCGCTGGCGGTCACCGATGAAGTGAAGCTGTACGCCATTGGCGTTCAGGCGCGGCACCTGCTTGGACAGCGCAAGCACCAGCAAATCCATCAATCCGGAAACTTCGTCCGACGGTCGATTCCAGTTTTCCGAAGAAAACGCAAACACTGTCAACACGCGGACACCGCGCTCAAGGCAGGCCTTGACGCAGTCACTGAGCGCATCGACGCCCTGCTTGTGGCCCGCGATGCGTGGCAAAAAGCGTTTTTTGGCCCATCGGCCATTGCCATCCATGACGATGGCGATATGGTGGGGAACGATCAGGGCGGAAGTGGCCATGGGCTGTTTCAGGCCAGTTGGGCGGTGTTAAACCGCCATCAGGTCTTGTTCCTTGCTGGCGACCATCTTGTCCACCTCGACAATGAAACGGTCAGTGAATTTCTGGACTTCGTCCTGCGAACGGCGTTCGTCGTCCTCGGAGGCCAGTTTGTCCTTGACCAGTTTCTTGACACCGTCGTTGGCATCGCGGCGGAGGTTGCGGATGGCCACTTTGGCATGCTCGCCTTCGGCACGCACCACCTTGGTGAGTTCCTTGCGGCGCTCTTCGGTCATGGCCGGCATCGGAACCCGGATCAGGTCGCCCTGCGACGCCGGATTCAAGCCCAGATCGGAGTCGCGAATGGCTTTTTCGATCTTGGCGCCCATGCCTTTTTCCCATGGGGAAACGCTGATGGTCCGCGCATCGAGCAGCGCCACGTTGGCCACCTGGCTGATGGGCACCATCGAGCCGTAATAGTCCACTTGCACACTGTCGAGCAGGCCGGGATTGGCACGGCCGGTGCGGATTTTGGTCAGGTTTTGCTGAAAGGATTCCAGCGATTGCTGCATTTTTTGCGTTGCCTGCTGCTTGATCTCAACAATGGTCATTATCGAATCTCCTGATGACTGAATTCAAAAAAATGCAAAACGGCTCTCTTGCGCCAATCCGGCTCAAACGTGAACCAGGGTTCCTTCATCTTCGCCCATGACCACCCGCTTGAGCGCACCGTGCTTGAAAATGCTGAAAATCTTGATCGGAAGTTTCTGATCACGGCACAACGCGAAGGCCGTGGCGTCCATCACTTCGAGATTTTTGCCGATGGCTTCGTCAAAAGTGATGTTGGCGTAGCGGGTGGCGTCGGGATCTTTTTTCGGATCAGCAGAATAAACGCCATCGACCTTCGTGGCCTTCAGAACAATCTCGGCACCAATTTCAGCGCCGCGCAAAGCCGCCGCCGTGTCGGTCGTAAAGAAAGGGTTGCCGGTGCCGGCTGCAAAGACAACCACCTTTCCCTCCTCCAGGTACTGCAGGGCCTTGGGTCGCACGTAAGGCTCGACGACACGCTCGATGGCGATGGCAGACATGACCCGGGCAACCAGGCCCGCCTTGTCCATAGTGTCCCCCAGCGCCAGTGCGTTCATCACCGTGGCCAGCATGCCCATGTAGTCGGCCGTGGCGCGGTCCATGCCGACCGAGCCACCGGCCACACCGCGAAAGATGTTGCCGCCACCAATGACCACAGCCACCTGCACGCCCAGACGCGTCACCTCGGCAATTTCCTCGACCATGCGGACGATGGTCGCGCGGTTGATGCCGAATGCGTCATCGCCCATCAGGGCCTCACCTGACAGTTTTAACAAGATGCGCTTGTAGGCTGGCATGCAGAGGCTTTCGTGATGGGATGAATGAATAAAAAACCGACTTTCCGGGCCGACGCAACGGCTCAGGCGCCCTTGGCGGCAGCCACTTGGGCGGCAACTTCGGCAGCGAAATCGTCCACTTTCTTTTCGATGCCTTCGCCGACGACATACAAGGTGAATGATTTGACAGCGGTTGCTTTTTCCTTGAGCATCTGCTCGACAGTCTGCTTGTCGTTCTTGACGAAAGTCTGGTTGTTCAGGCTGACTTCCTTCAGGAATTTCTGAACACCGCCCTCAATGCGCTTGGCAACGATTTCAGCAGACTGGACTGGCTTGCCAGCAGCTTGCGCGACAGAAGCGTCTTCCGCGGCCTTGGCAGCGGCAACCGAACGCTCGCGGGCGACCAGATCGGCCGGCACATCGGCGCTGGACAGGGCCACCGGCTTCATGGCAGCCACATGCATGGCCACGTCCTTGGCAGCGGATTCGTCGCCTTCGAACTCAACCACCACGCCAATTCGCGTGCCATGGAGGTAGGCAGCTGACTGGCCCTCGGCGAAACGCTTGAAGCGTCGGACGGTCATGTTTTCACCGATCTTGCCGATCAGGCCCTTGCGCACGTCTTCGACAGTGGGACCGAAGCTTTCCATGGACAGTGGCATGGCTGCCAGGGCCGCCAGGTCGGCAGGGTTGTTCTTGACAATGCCTTCAGCAACCGCATTGGCAAAGGCCAGAAAACTGTCGTTTTTGGTCACGAAGTCTGTTTCGCAGTTGATTTCCACCAGCGCAGCATTGTCGCCTTCGCGGGACATGGCCACGACGCCCTCAGCGGTGACGCGGGAGGCCGCCTTGCCAGCCTTGCTGCCAAGCTTGACGCGCAGCAGTTCTTCTGCTTTGTCGAAGTCGCCTTCCGCCTCGGTCAGCGCTTTTTTGCATTCCATCATCGGCGCGTCGGTCTTGGCGCGCAGTTCAGCCACCATCTTTGCAGTAATTGCCATTGCCATTTTCAATTCTCCGTAATTTCGTTGTAACCTGAAGGTGCGCTTTCAGCAGCGATCTTCATCTTGTTAGCTTGCGAAAAAGGGGCTACACGAGCCCCTTTTACGCATTTGGCCGAAGGCCATCGCCTTTAGGCAGCTGCGTTTTCCACTTCGACGAACTCGTCCGAGCCTTCCTCGGACACGGCGCGGACAACGGTGTCCATGGCGCTGGCGCGTCCTTCAATGACGGCATCGGCAATGCCGCGGGCATACAGCGCCACAGCCTTGGAGGAGTCGTCGTTGCCAGGAATCACGTAGTCGATGCCCAGTGGCGAATGGTTGGTATCCACCACGCCGATCAGCGGAATGCCAAGCTTTTTGGCTTCCAGGATGGCAATCTTGTGGAAACCAACGTCGATCACGAAGATGGCGTCTGGCAAAGCGGTCATGTCCTGAATGCCGCCAATGTCTTTTTCAAGTTTTTCGATTTCGCGCTTGAACGTCAGCTGTTCTTTCTTGCTGATGGTGTCCAAACCTGCTTCCTGTTGAGCCTTCATTTCCTTCAGGCGCTTGATCGAGGTCTTGACCGTCTTGAAGTTGGTCAGCATGCCGCCCAGCCAGCGCTGGTCAACGTAAGGAATGCCGGCGCGCTGCGCTTCGGCGGCAACGGTTTCGCGGGCGGTGCGCTTGGTGCCGACCATCAGGATGGTGCCGTTGTTGGCGGTCAGCTGCTTGGCGAACTTCATCGCTTCCTGGAACATCGGCAGCGATTTTTCCAGGTTGATGATGTGGATGCGGTTGCGATGGCCAAAAATGAAAGGGGCCATTTTTGGGTCCCAGAAGCGGGTTTGGTGACCAAAGTGGACGCCGGCTTCCAGCATTTCGCGCATGTTCGTTGACATAATTTGTAACTCCGAAGGTTGTTTCTAAAACCAGCGCTTATCGCCGGAGGAATTTCCGGACAACACCTTGTGTGGCTGATTTGCGATTTACCCTGCAAACGACCTTGTCGTCATTAGCAAAGCTTGCTGAGTATAACATTCCCTCTCCATGAACCAGTACAAACCCTTATCCCAGATTGACCTTCATGCCGTACGGCAGTCGATTCAGCATGGCCAGAACAGCACCGGGGAAATCCTTGCGCGGGCAGCGGCCGTTGCTTCGGGCGACGCCTGCCGCCATGCCTTCATGCCTGGACAGTTCCATGACCCAAGTAGCGCGCCGTCAGCCGTTGCTGGCAACAACCCGGCCCTGCCGCTGGCCGGCATTCCAGTTTCCGTCAAGGACCTTTTTGATGTGGAGGGCCAGGTCACCAGGGCCGGATCAACCGTGCTCGCCATCACGCCGCCCGCCAGGGCCGATGCCATTGCTGTGGCGCGGTTGCGCGCGGCGGGTGCGGTGCTGGTCGGCCGAACCAACATGGTCGAGTTTGCTTTTTCAGGTGTGGGCATCAATCCACACTATGGCACGCCCGTGAACCCGGCCGATCTCGGCATTGAACGCATCCCGGGCGGTTCGTCGTCGGGCGCGGCCGTCTCGGTCGCCACGGGAGCGGCCCTGGTGGGGCTGGGCTCCGACACCGGCGGTTCGCTGCGGATTCCGGCAGCCCTGTGCGGCATCGTCGGTTTCAAGAGCACCGCGCGGCTGGTTCCACTGGCGGGCGCCGTGCCACTCTCGACCAGCCTTGACACAGCAGGCGCGCTGACGCGATCCGTGCGCGATGCGGTGACGGTGCATGAAATCCTGTCGGCGCGAACCGTCCTGCTGGCCGGCAAACCGCTGTCATCGTGCCGGCTGGCGGTCGCACGCACCCTCATGCAGGACGGGCTGAGCAGCACGGTGGCCACGGCCTTCGAGAAAAGCCTGCAGAGATTGCGCCAGGCGGGCGCCCGGATCGAAGAGATAGCACTGGAGGAACTGGACGAATTGCCCACCATCAACGCCACCGGTGGCCTGTCAGCGGCAGAAAGTCATGCCTGGCACCGCAAGCTGCTGGCCGACCACGAAGCGCATTACGACCCGCGCGTGGCGATTCGCATTCTGCGCGGTGCCCGGATGAGCGCTGCCGACTACATCGACCTGCTGGCGGCGCGGCACGACTGGATTGCGCGCGTGGGGGCGCGGCTGGAAAGCTTTGACGCGGTGCTTTCGCCCACCGTGCCCATCGTCGCACCTTCGATTGCCAGCGTGCTGCACAACGACGATGAATTTTTCCGCGTCAATGCACTCTTGCTGCGCAACACGTCAGTGGTCAACATGCTTGACGGCTGCGCTATTTCCATTCCCTGCCACACGCCGGGCCAGTTGCCGGTCGGGCTGATGCTGTGGCATGCCGCGCTGCATGACGATGCCGTGCTGGACGTGGCGCTGCAGGTCGAGGCAGCGCTTGCTTCGTCACTACAAATATAGTAGCAACTTTCACCCACTGGCAAAGCGCAAAAGGCCTTTTTCATCAAAATATGACGCACCGCTTCCAGCCGTCTTGTGCCTGTCTGGGGTTTAGCCCGGCACCGGCGCATGGGGCCGCGCTCGTTGCCACTAATGTCCTATAGGTCAGCACCGCGCATGAGCTGGTCGGCGCTGCATGGCTTCAGAGCAAGCTCAACCACAGCACCAGCAACAGGGCGCTGAACGTTTACAACGCATGCATCCTGTCAAACCTGATGGTTTCAGGGTCCGGCAAAATTGAATTCGAAGTATTTGGTCTTCTTTGACTGACGTAAAAATGCTTTCTCAATGCGGACTTGTCCTACAAGCGCTGTAACAGAGTCGATGCGATTCAGATGCCAGAAAGCTTTACAGTGATTCCAGTCCCGGCATGTTGCACCGGGCGACTCATCAGACTGGAGAACCCCCATGGGCATGTTCGATTTCATCAAGGAAGCTGGCGAAAAGCTGTTCGGCCGCGGCGAAGCCAAGGCGGCTCAAGAAGCGGCAACGGCACAACCCACGCCCGAAAATGTTGCCGCGTTGAGCAAGACGGCTGGCGATGCGATTGCCGCTTACATCAACACCCAAGGCCTGAAGGTAGAGGGTCTGCAGGTCAGCTTTGACGCACCCAGCAGCACGGTGACGGTGGCTGGCATGGCGCCCGACCAGGCCACGAAGGAAAAAGTGTTGCTGTGTTGCGGCAACGTCGAGAAGGTGGCTGCGGTCAAGGACATGATGACCGTTGCCAGCAGTTCGCCCGAGTCGAAGATGTATGTGGTCGTTAGTGGCGACAACCTGTCCAAGATCAGCAAGCAGTTCTACGGCACACCCAACAAGTACACCCAGATCTTTGAAGCCAACAAGCCGATGCTGAGCGATCCGGACAAGATCTATCCCGGACAGGTGCTGAGGATTCCGCCTGACGCCTGACCCTTCCAACGTCTGCACACCACACGGTGTGATGACCACCCGCCCGGTTCGCCGGGCTTTTTTTTGCCTTTTTGCCAGGACCGCTGCTTTTTTGGAGCGACCGCAATACCAGCCAACCCGCACAATGCCGGAATGCAGAAAATCTCTAGCCTTACAAGTCATCCGCTTCACGACGTCGCGGGTACCCGCCTGATCGAGCAAGAGATGGCCGGCAAGCTTGCCCCACACACGCTCATGCAGCGCGCCGGACTTTCGGTTGCACGTCTGGCGATGGCTTTGGCACCGCATGCCCGTTGCATCTGGATCGCATGCGGGCCAGGCAACAACGGCGGCGATGGTTTTGAAGCAGCGCTGCACCTGCACCAATGGGGCAAGTCCGTGGTGGTGACCTGGACCGGTCTGCCATCTGGCAAGGCTGAACTCCCGCCGGATGCCCAGGCATCGCGTCAGCGGGCACTGGCTTCGGGCGTTGCCATGGGCGGCAGTGAACCGCCCCCAGACTTCGATCTGTGCATCGATGCGCTGCTGGGCATTGGCGCTGCACTCGATCCAGCTCGGCCTGGAAGCGACCTGATGCAGAAATGGCTCGATGCCATGCAGTGCAGTCCGGCACTGCGCCTGTCGGTCGATGTTCCGACCGGGCTGAATGCCGACAGCGGCGCACCGAGCGTCAAAAAAACCACCAAATGCATAGCAAACAATGCTTGTCCAACAAGCGAAAACCGTCTTTTTACCTTGAGTTTATTGACATTGAAACCAGGCTTGTTCACCGCCAGCGG
>JBBSRS010000054.1:0-10029 GCA_038242795.1 Burkholderiales bacterium | reverse complement strand
GGTGTGGCGCATTCGGCACTGTGGCTTTCCTAGCGCGCCTCGCCGCCGCCCCGGCGTATTGTCGAGGCCGACGACACCATGGCCGCCGACAGCGCTTACCGGCTGGCGTGCGAAGGCACCGGACTGCTCTGGCGCGGCGACTTCCAGAACGCCCGGCAGATGGTGCAGGCGCTGGCCCGGCGCATCGACAAGCCGCCCAAGGCCTCCAAGCTGGCCCGCGTCAAGCTGAAAAAAGATGCCGACAACGCTGTCTCTGGCGTTCCGGCCGGCCAGGAGTTTCACCTGCACCGCCAGGCGCAGTCGCAGCGCGCGCGCGTGCTGGGCATGGTGCTGATCGAATTTGACGCCGACTATGGCGTTGACCTGCGTCGCGCGCCCGACGCCAAACAGGCGTGTGCCGAAGCCTGGGGTGTGCCCGGCGAGGACGCCCGGCCCAGCGTGGCGTCGCTGCGCGAACTGATGGGCGTGATCAGCGCGCACGAGTGGCGCAAGAAGGGGGTTGAAATTGCAGCCCTGGGCAAGGCGCCAAACAACCGCATCCATCCGCACTACGGCGTGTTTTCGCCGGTGCGCGGCGAATATGTCGATTTGGTGGCCAACGCCCCCTTGCCCGCCAGCCCAGGCTCGAAATTCGTGGCTTTCGACATCGGCACCGGCACCGGCGTGCTGTCGGCCGTGCTGGCGCTGCGTCCGGAAGTGGACCAGGTCGTGGCCACCGACCTGGACCCGCGCGCACTGGTTTGCGCCCGTGAAAACATCTACCGCCTCCGCCTGCCGAACCCGGTCAAGGTCATGGAAGCCGACCTGTACCCCGAGGGGCTGGCGTCGGTCATCGTCTGCAACCCGCCGTGGCTGCCGGCCCGCCCCGGCTCACCGCTCGAAGGCGCGGTGTATGACGAAGGCAGTCGCATGCTGCTGGGTTTCCTCAAGGGCCTTCCCGGCCACCTGGCGCCCGGCGGCGAAGGCTGGCTGATCCTGTCCAATTTTGCCGAGCAACTGGGCTTGCGCACCCGCGCCGAATTGCTGGCCGCCATCAAGGCCAGCGGCCTGAAGGTGCTGGGCCGCATCGACGCCAAGCCCGAGCACCCGAAGGTGGCCGACGCCAGCAACCCCCTGCACAAGGCGCGCGCCGCCGAAGTGACGTCGCTCTGGCGCCTGGGCGCGGCTTAAACCAGCATCTTGCCGGCTCTCCTGCCTGCGCGGGAATGACTTATGAAAAGCGATGAATTTTTGACTGCGGGGCGGCCTGCCAAACCATCAGCCCCAGCCCCGATGATCCTGCTCGCGCCCATGGAAGGGCTGCTCGACTTTGTGCTGCGCGACATTTTGACGCGGGTCGGCGGCATTGACCGCTGCGTGTCCGAATTCATCCGCATCACCGACCAGCTGCTGCCCGAGCGGGTGTTCACCCGCATCGTTCCCGAACTTCTCAACGGCGGACGCACGCTGGCCGGTGTGCCGGTGCGCGCCCAGCTGCTGGGGTCCGACCCGGTTTGCCTGGCTGAAAACGCCGGGCGGCTGGCCGAACTCGGGCCGGCGGGCATCGACCTGAATTTCGGCTGTCCGGCCAAAATCGTCAACCGCCATGGCGGCGGCGCGGCGCTGCTCGACGAACCCGACACCATTGCTGCCATCGTTTCTGCCGTGCGCCGAGCGGTGCCGGCGCACATGCCGGTGTCGGCCAAGATGCGGCTGGGCTTTAACGACGATGCGCGTGCGGTGGACTGCGCGCTGGCCATTGCCGGCAGCGGCGCCGACGAGCTGGTGGTGCATGCGCGCACCAAGGCGCAGGCCTACCGCCCGCCCGCCTACTGGGAGCGCATTGCCGACATTCGCGCCGCCGTGCGCATTCCGGTGGTGGCCAACGGCGACATCTGGACGGTCGGGGATGCGCTCCGCTGCCGCGAAGCGTCGGGCTGCGAATCGCTGATGCTGGGCCGCGGCGCGGTGACCGACCCGGGGCTGGGGCTGGCAAT
Source organism: Burkholderiales bacterium (assembly GCA_038242795.1). GTDB lineage: Bacteria > Pseudomonadota > Gammaproteobacteria > Burkholderiales > Burkholderiaceae_C > Polaromonas. Next base: position 8,053 of record JBBSRS010000054.1, on the reverse strand, counting down.
CAAGGCGTCGATGAGCGGCTCGGCAACCGGGGCGACAGCGGGAATCGACTGGCCCGGACTGGTGCCTTTGCTGGCCGAATTCTGGCATGTCGTCTGCATCCGACTGGAGGCCCGTGCGCGCGCCGGCCGGCTCAAGCAGTGGCTGAACTTTCTGCGGCGCCGTTTTCCTGACGCTGAAACTGCCTACCAGCAGATCAGGACGGTGAATGACCTGGCAATGATCGATGCGTGGCTGGCGGGGGTGGTGCGACAACACGATCAACCCTGGCAGATGGCCCAAAGCCCGGCGCATTGACCTGGCAGGTCCGGCCAAGTCCGCGCAACGGCCGCCCGGCGGCAGGTGCGGTTTCAACGATCCGGGCCAGTCACCGAAGCTGTCGAAGCAAGATGAATTTCTTCCCCAGCCTGCCGTTACAGGATGTGTCAATAGGCCGGTCGTGGATTGACGATTTCCCGCTGTTCCCTTAAAAACAGGGCCGCGTCGTCAACCGCTGGAATTGTTTCGGCCGTCTGACCGGAATGAACACAGACAAACATCCTTTCCCCCGGAGAAAACATCAATGCACAGGCGAGAATTTTCACAGGCTGCCGCTGCCATGGCTGCCCTTGGTCTCTGGGGCGGGCAGTCCGCACAGGCGGCCGGACCATCCGAGTCAACAGCGCCCGCAGCCACCCCGGTAACCCCGGTCGCCCTGGGCGCCAATCTCTCCGGTCTCGAATGGGCCATACCCGGCCTTCGCCATGGGCTCAGTTCCGCGCCCAACATTCACTTCACCGTGCCGCGAAAGTCGGATGTGGCCTATCTGGCGGCCTGCGGGTTTACCAAAAACCGGCTGCCGATCCAGTGGGAACTGCTCCAGCCGATGCTGCCGGGCACCGTCGCGAATGCCGCTGCCCGGTCGCTCATCGGTGAACCGGGCGCCTTCCATGCAGGCTACGCGTCCCACATCACCGGATTGCTCGATGCCCATGCGGCGTCAGGCACCCGCTGCATCATCGACCTGCACAACTACGCGCGCTACACGGACTTCATCTACCAGCCCGATGGCTCGGTCATTGGGCTGAAGGCAGCGAATGATCCCTTGCTCAGGCCCTACACGACCGACAGGTCACAGGTACAGCGGCGGATTTTTGCGGTGGAGAAAGGCGCCACCCTCACGCCGGCGCTGTTTGCCGATGTGTGGCGCCGTACCGTGCTGATGTGGAAGGACCACCCCGGCCTGGGAGGCTACGGCCTGATGAACGAGCCCTACGAAATGCCCGAGAGTGGCAGTATTGTTGAAAGCAAGAGAGGCCGCGACGATTTGATGATCCTGCCGGTGTTCATGCAGGCGGCCGTTGACGCCATCCGCGCCATTGACAAGAAAACGCCCATTTATGTGGGGGGCAATGAATGGAGCAGCGCATCCAGTCTGGCGACGAAAAATCCTGGTTATCCGTTGACGGGCGACGGGCTGATTTATGAGGTGCACGCTTACCTGGACCGTCGCAGCACCGGGCAGGCGTTCGACTGGGACATCGAATCGGCTCCCCGTAAATTCGGCAGTTCCCAGGCCGAGCCGATCACCCGCACCACCGGACGCGAGCGGATCAGGTCGGCAGTGGACTGGGCCAAGTCAAAAAAGGTCAAGCTCGCGCTGGGTGAAGTCGGCATGCCGGTCGATGACCCGCGCTGGGCCGAAAGCTTCAGGAACACGGTCGACCTGGCGCTGCAAAACGGCGTCGAGGTGTACAGCTGGATGGCCGGCAACCACTGGCCGATACGCAGCAATGCCTTGACCCACGTGGCCGGCTGGCACCAGAACAAAACGCTGGAACCGCTGGTTTCTGGCGTCATGAAAGCATCGGCAGGCATTGCGCAGGCCATGCTGTTCGACGACGGCCCCGGCCATGCGCGCCCGGGCGCGCCCGTCACCATCACGGTGTATGCCCGTGGCAACCTGGCCCGGCCCGTGCGCCTTGCCGTGGCGGTCAAGGGGCGCGGCAAGCTCAGCAAGGAGGAACTGACGATTCCGGCGGGTCCGAACGGACAGGACTCTTTCAGCTACACGCCGGCCGACAACCAGGTGGCGGTGCTGAGTTACACCAGCCTGGGCCAGCCTGCCATGCCGGTGCCGCCGCCGCGCAAGGTGTTCTCGCTGAACGATCCGGTGGCCCACGCGTCCACCAGCCTGGACGACGCGGCCATGGCGATCATTGCCCGCTACGGTGCCTGCAAATGGGACATGGCCGACGGCTACACCGACTACATGCTCGGCGCGCCGTCCGCCAGCGGCCAGGTGGTGCGCGCCGTGTCCGATTCAGGCTACGGCTCCAGCCCGGGCAACGCGATGGAAATGCTCAACTGGACCAACACCGAAACGCCGGCCATGGGGCGCATGTCGCTGCCGGTGCTGCGCGTGGCCAACGGCCGGAAAAGTTCGGCTCACCAGGCCGACACCTTTGGTTTCTGGTGCAAGAAGGCGGTGCCGAAAGCCGACGTGCGCCCCAACCCCGTCAACCGTGTTCCCTACAACATCGAAGACAGCTACTTTGCCATTGCCGCCGTCGGCATTTCTGCGAAAGACAGCAGCGGCCTGGTGTTTCAGGCGTCCGAGACAGAAGGCAGCCACGCCTGCGAGCTGGCGTTCTCAAAGGGTCAGCCGGTGGTCAGGTGGGAGGATGCCAAAGGCCGCAAGGTCGAGCTGACCGGCCCCGACAAGCTGGCGCCCAACAAATTGTCGGTGCTGTCCTTCACCTGTGCGCCCGAAGCGCAGGCGCTGCGCGTGAATTCGGCACTGGTCGACAGCGGCAGCGCCACCTTCGCGCCAGGTGACTTCAACCAGATGCTGCTGGGCTGGGGGTTTAAAAACTACTACCCGCAAGAAGGTTTGACCGGCAATATTTATGCGGTCATCACCGGCAAGGGGGTTCCGACAACCAGCGAGATGGCTGTTTTGGAGCGCTACCTGCGCGGTTAAGCAGGTGCAACATTCGTTATGCACTTTCCCCGGTGGTTGAAACCGGGGAAAAGAAGTCAGTTCAGGGTGTCGAACAAACGGAATATCCAGGACAACTGGTACACCAAGGCCAGACTGACAAACGTCAAATGGAATGTTTGTGAACGCGTTCTTGCTGCCGCGATGCACAGTATCACCAGGATGCAGGTTCGCGCGATGTACTCCGCCCCAAAGTGTGCGAGGTGCTCTTTTCCCTTGATCAGGGTGTCGATGACGTCAAACACGCTGGTGGTGGCCAACAGGCCAAAAAACCAGGCGCGGCGTGCCAGAAAGAATTCCCTGTAGCTTTCATATTCCTGAAGGCTGTCCGGGAAAAGCAGCGCGCATTGGAGAAACAGCAAAATACTGTAGCTGATGACGAACAAATAGACGCCAAAAGTCCAGATTTCGATTTGATACAGGCCAAATTCCCACCACCAAAAATGCACCAGCGACAGCAGCACGGAGGCCACCCACAGTAAATGCACGCTGTAGAGCAATTGTTGATTCGGGTGCTGGACGATGCGGGATACGCCCAAAAGAAGACGCGTGACGCCCAGCCCAATCACCATTCCCATGACAACACGGATATGGGGATAGATATCGTGCACAGAAATTGCCTGTTGAATCATGTCGGCTTCCGGGTGATTTCGCCATCAATCTACCATTCCACAAGTTCAACCTCCGGGATCGACTTGGGCGTTGCCGATACAAACAGCACCAGGCGCTTGCCGTCAGTGAAATAGGGATCGCCCGTCAGGTTCTCGCGCGGTTGGTCGATGGGTGCGGCGCCCACGCCACCCGCCATGCCCCATCGGGATATGCCGTTGCTCCAGAGCATGTCCTGCAGCAGGTATTCGCGCGCTTCGTCGACCTCTGGATCGACCTTGTGCGTGGTCAGGAAGGGGGATCGCGTCGTCAGCCGCACGCCAATGTCCCGGCTGACCTGGCCCACCCAGACCGGTTTGCCATCGACCCGGAGTGACGTCAGCCACAGCCGCAGGTGGTTGCGTTGCGAGATCGTTGCCCGGGCGCGCTGCATGGAAAAATCCTGTTTGCGGCCCTCGAAATACAGCGGGCTGACCGGCGAATTGCGGTAGGAGGCGCCCAGCACCATCGAGTCGATCATCTTGCCGATGCTGTTGGCCGTGGTGGTTTCGGTGAAATCCCAACCGCCCCGAACCATGGTCACCAGCAATTCATGCTCTTCGCCAACGACGACGAGATTGAGCGGATCACCCATCACGTTGCCGACTTTGTCGGTCGTGCAGCAGATCAGTTTTTGCATCGCGGCTCCGAATTGGGCGACCGTAACATCGGTGATGCGCTCGCGTGGGTAAAGTTCAGCCGGGTCGATGGTCTCAAAGTCAAAGCCGCCGCCCGGCAGTTCACGGGCGAAGGGAAAACGAAGCAGGCGGCGCGAGCCCGCCAGTTCGACATTCACCAGCTTGATGCCTCGCGTGATGTTGGTGTAGACAAATCCGGCAACCCTGCCGCCGGGTGGTATGTGCAGGTTGATTTGCCTGTCGGAGACAAGACGCTCCACAGCCGTGTTCTGGCGGTCGTCGCTGCCGCGAAAAAGGTAGGCGACCTCACGCGCTGAAAAGAAATCCTTGTCAAGGAACACCGGTAAAAACCAGAGTGGAGATTTGCTTCGGTTGTTGATCTCGACCCAGACGGGCTGTATGCCCTTTTCAGCCATCGGCAAGCCAAACACCGCCTGGCTCTCGTTGTCACGCAGCACCGCAACCTTCACCTCGACCTGTTGCTGGGCTTGCGCCTGCAGGTCTGCACGTTTCAGGTAGCTTTCGGCTTCAGGCCCGTTGGGGGCAGGAACCGCCATTAACTGCGGGCCGGCGCAGCCCGCAAGCGCCATCAAAAAAACCATTCCGGCGAGAAGTCGTGTGCGCAAAAGCATGTGAATGTTCATGGTTGATGTCGCGGGGCAGGCGATGGGTTGAGGGTTTTATCAACCACCTCGATGGCGGCTTTGACCAGGGCGCTGCGTGGCACATCGTCGCGAAACAGGGCCGCCAGCGCAGGCAGTTGCCGGGTCATCGGGATGGCCATGGCCCAGTGGTCGGCATTGACAAAGCCCAAAAGGGCGCTGCCGGGCACGACAGCGTCCCTTGCCAGCAACTGGCCGTCATTGTTCGCGTCGTGTCTGGCAAGACGGGTGTGGTTCGAGCGCAGCATGGGAGACACCTGATCAGGCAGCGGCGCGCCAACCAGCGAAAAAAACGGGACATTTGCAGCGCGCAATTCATGTTGGTGCGCCTGCCACCACGATTGGCGAACCTCAGGGCGCAGTGCGTCGAGTTCGGCACCGGTGCCTGAGGCACAGCCATCCAGCGGCAGGCGCGCGATAAATTCGCTGTAGACACCGCTAAGTTCGTCGGCCAGAAGGCTGCCGTTGAAGGCGCCTGCGTAACTGACGACTGCGGCAATCCGGGCGCGCGCCTGGGGGTAGCGCAGCAGCAAATCGAGCATGTCGGGCAGGACTTTGGAATAGGCAAACACGATCAGGCGCTTGCCTTTGTCTGGAAGTGCAGCGATCTCGCGGGCCAGCTGCGCTGCATTTTGTTCGGTGCCTGCACGGCCAGCAACCCGCAGCACCAGGGTTTCGACGCCAGCCAGGCGCATGTCCTCCACCACGTCAGAGAACGGTGCCACCCATGGATCGGCGCAGTCGGCAAACAGACCCGGAACAAAAGCAATCTGGTAACGCGTTGCACCCGATGACGAAGTCATTGCGTTGCGCAAGGCGGCCGACTCACCAGGAAAACGCAGCAGGACCGTTTCGCAATCGCTGCCAGCCGTCAGGCGAGGGCACAGCGCCTGCCGGTAGTCGCCGCGCAAGTCGCGCGCATGCCCCCATCCGGTGGTCGCATAGGCGATCGTTTGCATGTCCTGGCTGGCAGTGGGTGGGGGTGTTGCTGCGCAGCCGGTCAATGCCGCCAGCAAGGCCAACATTGCTGCACGCATCAATGAAAACCTGTTCATCCGACGCCAACTGAAAACGAGCGGATTGGCCTTGAGAGCCTGAAATTCCCAGACTGCACGCTGCTTTGGCTCCATTGCTGACTGATCACCTGTTTAAAGCAACGCAGTGATTGCCGGAATCCCCGGATGTCCCTCAAGGTGGCGAGAACCGAAAAATTGCGGAAATATTCGACAGTCAGCGTGGACGGCAGACAGCTGCAACATCCCTGTGGGCGCACGCATCAACAGGACGACCGATGCTTTGACACGGCGGAACAGCAGCATGATGATGTTCATAAAGAAAACTTTCAGGGTTTGAATCTTGACCCGTTTATATTCCAAAACTGCATATTTTGACTTTTCAGTACTGGGTTCCTCTTGAACTCTTAAACTTCTGGCAGATATTGGACAAGCGCCTGAATGGACCGCATTGAGCGCATTGAGCGCATGGGCTCAGGCACATCGCAGTCTGAAGTCCGCCGGTAGTTTTGTGACGCATCTGGCTTGGTTCGGTTCAGGGGCTGTTGATTGCCATGACCATCACGTCGCGCTGACCGCAATCCTTGTCCCTGCACACGCCCGACAACCAGATTTCACCATTGCCGATCATTGCGCCGCGCGAACTCCTGAAAAGTGTCTGAGGGGTCTGGTCGGCCAGAACCTGTCGCAGATTCTTGTCAAATAGCTGTGCAAAACCCGTCACGAAACGCGCACGCGTCCAGCGTCCGCTCTGCTTGCCCTGGTTCACTTGCAGGGGAAAAGACACCAGTGCCGCGACACGTTTCGCATCGCCCGAGGCCACAGCCTGCTGCAGGCGATGCAGTGCCTCTGTCAGTTCAGCCTGTGTCAAACCATCCGGGCCTTGCAACGCGGCCTGGTTTGAGGCCGGCGCACCTGTTGCCTGCCCCGGGTGGGTCTTGGTTGCACCCAGCGCGGGCCAGGTCGCGACCAGGGCGCTCAGCACCAGCATCTGGCGACGGCCTGGCAACGAACCGGAAATTCGTGGCAACCCCATCATCGGTGCGCCGGAATCAGTGAAAGTTTTGACCATGGTTGACGAACTCCTGTACAGCATCACGTTTTTCAGGGCTGCCTGCTTGCGAATCGAGCCGCCCGCATTTTGTATTCCCCGATGGATATGTTGGCGTAAATCGTGGAATGCTGCAAACAGCAGATTCTGAATCCCGGACGCTATCGGCGTCTTGGCCGGCTGATTTCAGGTGCGTGGCTGCACGCTTCTTCATAGTCCAGGTCAGTGTGGAGGGCAGGGGCAATGGATAAGCTGTTGAGTTGTCCAACAGGGTGAAAGCCGGGCTGCCCGCGTGCGGCGATTTTTCCAAGCGCAGTGCCTGGGCGTCGATGCCGGCGAGAATGCCGGGGCTTGCGCTTTGCCATGCATGGCAAACTGCGGTCCCGTTGACATTCCCTAATGAAAGAACCCATGACCTCCGCGATCTACACCGCTTCGATTCCCGTTTTCAAACAGATGCTGGGCGGCCTCAGCGGCGTCCTGGCCAAGGCCGAAGCCCATGTGGCCGCGAAAAAAATCGACCCCAACGCCTTGCTGCAGGCGCGGCTTTACCCCGACATGTTTGCGTTGCTGCGCCAGGTCCAGGTCGCCAGCGACTTTGCCAAGAGCGTCTCGGCCCGGCTGGCGGGCGTGGAAGTGCCCAAGCTGGCCGACGACGAGCAGACCTTTGCCGATCTGCAGGCGCGCATTGCCACCGTGCTGGCGTTCATGGAAGGACTGGATGCGTCACTGTTCGACGAAGCCGCCACACGCGAGATCGTCACGCAGGCCGGCACGCCCAAGGAAAAACGCTTCAGCGGCGAGTCCTACATCTTCAACTACGGCCTGCCGCATTTCTTTTTCCACACCACCACCGCCTATGCCATCCTGCGCCACAACGGCGTGGAAGTGGGCAAGAAAGACTACATCGGCACGTATTGAGGACGGCAGCCGGGGTTGTCTGATGACGCCCGATGGTTTGATTTTCTAACCAAATCGGCCTTTTGCGCAGGCAGGGCGGGCGCAAGCAGCTATTGAATTGATAGTGCTTGGCACCGCTGCCCGGTGTTATTCCAGCGCGCTG
>JBBSRS010000053.1:0-10039 GCA_038242795.1 Burkholderiales bacterium | reverse complement strand
CACGCATTTCATGCACATCCTTTGCCTCGGCGGCGGTCCCGCCGGTTTGTATTTCAGCCTGCTGATGAAGCGGCAAGACCCCTCCATCCAAGTCACGGTGGTCGAGCGCAACCGCCCTTTCGACACCTTTGGCTGGGGCGTGGTGCTGTCGGACCAGACGCTGGCCAACCTGCAGGCGGCCGACCCGGACAGCGCCCAGCTGATCGGTGACGCCTTCAACCACTGGGACGACGTCGAGATGTTTTTCAAGGGCCGCAGTGTGCGCTCCGGCGGCCACGGTTTTTGCGGGATTGGCCGCAAGCGGCTGCTCAACATCCTGCAGGACCGATGCCTCGAACTGGGCGTCGAGCTGGTGTTCGAGACCGACGTGAGCGACGACCAGGCGATCGCGGCGCAGTACAACGCCGACCTGGTGATTGCCTGCGACGGCCTGAACAGCCGTATCCGCACCCGTTACGCCGCCACCTATCAGCCCGATGTGGAATTGCGCAACTGCCGCTTTGTCTGGCTGGGCACCAAGCAGACCTTTGACGCGTTCACCTTTGCTTTCGAGCAGACCGAACACGGCTGGTTTGCCGCCCATGCCTACCAGTTCGACGCCACCACCTCCACCTTCATCGTTGAAACGCCCGAAGCGGTCTGGAAGGCCCACGGCCTGGACCAGATGAGCCAGCAGGACGGCATTGAATTTTGCGAGCGGCTGTTTGCCAAATACCTGAACGGCCACCCGCTGATGAACAACGCCACGCATGTGCGCGGCTCGGCCATCTGGATCTGCTTTCCGCGCGTGGTCTGCGGGCGCTGGGTGCACCACGAAACCATACAGGGCAAGCGCGTGCCCATCGTGCTGATGGGCGACGCGGCGCACACCGCGCATTTTTCAATTGGCAGCGGCACCAAGCTGGCGCTGGAAGATGCCATCGAGCTGGCGCGCTGCTTTGCCGCGCACCCTGAAACCGACGACGCGCTGCAGGCGTATGAAGCGCTGCGTTCGGTCGAGGTGCTGAAAATCCAGAATGCTGCGCGCAATTCGACCGAGTGGTTTGAAAACGTCGAGCGCTACAGCGGCCTGGAAGCCGAACAGTTCTTCTATTCGATGATGACGCGCTCGCAGCGCATCAGCCACGAAAACCTGCGCGTGCGCGACGCCGCCTGGCTGCAGGACTATGAGCAGTGGCTGGCGGACAAGGCCCCCACGCTTTTCACTTCGTGTACTGCGCTGCCCCCCGGGGGGGCCGCTGCGCCTGCGGTCCGGCAAAGCCGGTCCCGCGGCCCCGGCTTGAAAGACGAGGCGCCGTTGAAGGACGGCCTTGGACAGGCTGAGGAAAACCGCGAAAGTGTGTCGAGCGCCAAGTCCAGGTCCGTGCCACCGATGCTGCTGCCATTGACCGTGCGCGGCCTGACGCTGAAAAACCGCATCGTGGTTTCGCCGATGGCGACCTACAGCGCAGTCGATGGCGTGCCGCAGGACTTTCACCTGGTGCATCTGGGCGCGCGGGCGCTGGGCGGGGCGGCGCTGGTACTGGTTGAAATGACGTCGCCCGAGCCCGAGGGCCGCATCACGCCGGCCTGCACCGGCCTGTGGAACGACACGCAGATGCTGGCCTTCAAGCGGATTGCCGATTTCGTCCATGCCTCGGGCACGGGGGCAAAGATCGGGCTGCAACTGGGCCACAGCGGCCCCAAGGGTTCGACGCAGGTGGGCTGGGAATCGCCCGACGAACCATTGCCTGAAGGCAACTGGCCGCTGCTGGCCGCCAGCGCCGTGTCCTATGGCCCGACCAACCAGCTGCCGCACGCCATGACGCACGCCGACATGCAGCGCCTGAAGGACAAGTTTGTGCAGTCCGCACGGCGGGCGGTCGAGGCCGGTTTTGACTGGCTGGAACTGCACTGCGCCCACGGCTACCTGCTGTCGAGCTTCATCACGCCGCTGACCAACCAGCGCAGCGACGAGTACGGCGGCAGTCTGGAAAACCGCTGCCGCTACCCGCTCGAAGTGTTCAGCGCGATACGGGCGGTGTGGCCCGCGCATTTGCCGATGAGCGTGCGCATTTCGGCCCACGACTGGGCGCCCGGCGGCAACACCGACGACGATGCGGTGCAGATCGCCCGGCTGTTCAAGGCGGCCGGTTGCGACGTCATCGACGTGTCGTCGGGCCAGACCACGCGCGGTGCCAAGCCAATTTACGGGCGCATGTACCAGACGCCGTTTGCCGACCGCATCCGCAACGAAGTCGGCATCCAGACGATGGCCGTCGGCGCGATTTCCGAAGCCGACCAGGTCAACAGCATCATTGCCGCCGGCCGCGCCGACCTGTGCGCCATTGCCCGCCCGCACCTGGCCGACCCGGCCTGGACGCTGCATGAAGCCGCCAAACTGCAAAGCCGGCAGGTGGACTGGCCCAAGCCGTACCTGAGCGGCCGGGACCAGCTCTACCGCGAGATTTTCAAGCAAAAAGAGGCTCTGGCGCAGACGGAGCCTGCGCAAGCAGCTATCAAATAAGGAGTTTTCGAATCAAAAATCCTTGTCATCCCGGGCTTGACCCGGGATCCACCCGTGCAGAGCTGACCGCAGCCTGCAACGCTCAAGCGGGTGCTGACCGGGTTTGAGCCAGGGGATGTGGATTGCGGGTCAAGCCCGCAATGACAAGTGTTGCTGTCATTCCGGCTTTTTCTGTCATCCCGGGCTTGACCCGGGATCCATGACCCCTCTCTGGCGGGCGCATGGATTGTGGATCCCGGAATCGAGTCCGGGGGCTCAGTCTGCAATGGCAAAAAAGGATGCAAACAGCTTTGAGAGTATTGATTGGTTGTTAAAAATTCAAGAATAAATTGGCTGCAGCGCAAGCCTCACCTACGCAAGCAGCTATCAAATAAATAGCATTGAATGACCGAGAGGAACAAACCGATGGACATGGAAGCACGCGGCCACAGCGAACACCCCGAAGCCCTGCGCCTGTGGCTGCGCATGCTGACGCTGACGCAGCTGATCGAAAAGCAGGTGCGCACCCAGCTGCGCGAGCAGTTTGGCACCACGCTGCCGCGCTTTGATTTGATGGCGCAGCTTGAACGCCAGCCCGAGGGGCTGAAGATGAACGAGCTGTCGCGCCGCATGATGGTGACCGGCGGCAACGTCACCGGCATCACCGACCAACTTGTGGCCGAAGGGCTGGTCGAACGCATCGACGTCGAAGGCGACCGCCGCGCCTACCGGGTGCGCCTGACAGAACGCGGCCGCGCACTGTTCGCCGACATGGCGCACCAGCATGAAGGCTGGATCGTCGCCGCTTTCGACGGCCTGTCGCCTGCCGAGGTCGACGCCCTGCACCAGCTGCTGGGCAAGGTCAAGCAGCATTACCACCAAGACACCCCACTCGACATCCCACTGGAAACCGCATGAAACACTACATCAGCCCGGCCAACCCCATGCATGCGCAATTCGATGCACTGGCCGCCTACCAGGCGCAGCATTTCGCCTATGCCTTCGACGACGGCGTTGCCACGCTGACGCTGAACCGCCCGGAACGCAAGAATCCGCTGACCTTTGCGTCCTATGCCGAGTTGCGCGACCTGTTTCGCGCGCTGAACTACGCCACCGACGTGAAGGTCATCGTGCTGACCGGCGCGGGCGGCAATTTCTGCTCGGGCGGCGATGTGCATGAAATCATTGGCCCGCTGACCAAGATGCGCATGCCCGCGCTGCTCGAATTCACCCGCATGACCGGCGACCTGGTCAAGGCCATGCGCGCCTGCCCGCAGCCCATCGTGGCGGCCATCGACGGCATTTGCGCCGGTGCCGGCGCGATGATGGCGCTGGCGTCCGACCTGCGGCTGGGAACGGCGCAGGCGCGTACCGCCTTTTTGTTCACCCGCGTCGGCCTGGCCGGTGCCGACATGGGCGCCTGCGCGTTGCTGCCGCGCCTGATTGGCCAGGGCCGGGCCTCGGAATTGCTGTTCACCGGCCGCGCCATGACCGCCGACGAAGGCCTGCAGTGGGGCTTTTTCAATGCACTGCATGCGCCCGAGGCCTTGATGCCAGCGGCGCACAAGCTGGCGCGCGACCTGGCCAGCGGCCCGACCTTTGCGCACGCCATGACCAAGACCATGCTGCACCAGGAATGGGCCATGACGCTGGACCAGGCGATCGAAGCCGAAGCGCAGGCCCAGGCCATCTGCATGCAGACGCAGGACTTCACCCGTGCCTACGACGCCTTTGCCGCCAAGCAAAAACCGGTGTTCCAGGGCGACTGAACCCGACCCTCAAACACGTACACACACGCACGCACCCACGTCCCCACGCAGAAAGACCTTGCCCATGACCCCCACGACCACCCACCTGGCGCTGCCTTTCTTTGACGACGTTCACCGCGAACTCGGTGCGCGGCTGGCCGACTGGATTCCCGGCCAGCAGGTCGATGAACACGACGACCGGCGCGCCTGCCGCGAATGGGTGCAGCGGCTGGGCGATGCTGGCTGGCTGCGCTACTGCGTACCGGCGGGTGCTGACGGCGCATTGGGCGGCGCGCTGCCCGCGCTCGACTCGCGCGCGCTGGTCATCCTGCGTGAAACGCTGGCTTTTCATTCGCCACTGGCTGATTTTGCGTTCGCCATGCAGGGCCTGGGCAGCGGCGCGATCACGCTGGCCGGCACGCCGGCGCAGCAGGCCGCGTACCTGCCGCAGGTCGCCAGCGGCGCAAAAATAGCCGCCTTTGCCCTGAGCGAAGCCGATGCCGGGTCCGACGCCGGCGCCATGACCACCCGCGCGGCCCAGATGGAAGGCGGCTGGTCCGTCACTGGCAGCAAGACCTGGATCAGCAATGGCGGCATCGCCGATTTCTACGTCACCTTTGCCAAGACCGACCCGGCAGCCGGCACGCGCGGCATCACCGCCTTCATCATCAACGCCACTGCACCCGGCCTGGACGCCAGCGAGCACATCGCGGTGATGTCGCCGCACCCATTGGCGACGCTGCAGTTCACCGATTGCCGGCTGGAGGGCGCGGCGCAGCTCGGGCTGCTCAACGGCGGCTTCCGGCTGGCGATGCAGACACTGGACATTTTTCGCGCCTCGGTGGCGGGCGCGGCATTGGGCATGGCGCGTCGCGCACTGGTTGAGGCGGTGCGGCATGCCAAAACCCGGCAGATGTTCGGCCAGACGCTGGCTGACTTTCAACTGACGCAGGCCAAAATCGGTGAAATGGCAGCATTGGTCGATGCGGCAGCGTTGCTGACCTACCGCGCCGCCTGGCTGCGCGACGAAGGCGAACGCCGGGGCAACCCGGTGCGGGTCACGGCAGAAGCCGCGATGGCCAAGATGCTAGCTACTGAAAACGCCCAGCGCGTCATCGACATGGCGCTGCAACTGCACGGCGGCCTGGGCGTGAAGGTCGGCACCAAGGTCGAAAGCCTGTACCGCGACGTCCGCGCCTTGCGCATTTACGAAGGCGCCACCGAAGTTCAGCAACTCATCATTGGCAAGGCGGTACTGCAATCATGAACACGAACTCCCCTTCAACGACCTCTCCAGCAGGCAGTGCCGCGTCTGCGCAGACCGACCGCTTCGTGCACGACCGCCTGCCGCCACCCGAACAATGGCCCCGGCGGGTGTATCCCCCCGACAGCGACATTCCGGCGCAGGCCAACCTGGTCGAGGTGTTGTTCGCCCGGGCGTTTCAAAACGGCCATGGCGACCGGCCGATGCTGCGCTCGGACCGCATCACGCTGAGCTATGCCGATGCCCTGGACCGCGTCAACCGTATCGCCCAGGTGCTGACCGAGGATTTCGGGCTGCTGCCCGGCCACCGTGTGTTGCTGCGTGGCGGCAATTCCATCGGCATGGCGCTGGCCTGGCTGGCGGTGGTGCAGGCCGGTGGTATCGCCGTCGCCGGCATGCCGCTGCTGCGCGCCAAGGAACTGGGGGAGATCATTGCCAAGGCCCAACCCACGCTGGCACTGTGCGATGGCGCGCTGCTGGAAGAACTGCAGATTGCCCAGTCACGCGGCGGCACGCTGCAGACCATCATTCCCTTCAACCTGATGAACGCACCCGGCTCGATGGCGGTGTTGTCGGCGCAAAAAGACGGCCATTTCACGCCCTGCCCGACCGCCAGCGACGACATTGCGCTGATGGCCTTTACCTCGGGCACCACCGGCAGCCCCAAGGCGGCGGTGCACAGCCACCGCGATGTGCTGGCCGCCTGCGAAGCCTGGCCGCGCCATGTGCTGCAGGCCCGGCCTGACGACATCGTCATGGGTTCGCCGCCGCTGGCCTTTACCTTCGGCCTGGGCGGCATGCTGATCTTTCCCATGTGGGCCGGCGCGTCGGTGTATTACCCGTCGATTGCCTACACCCCCGAGGCGATGGTCCAGCTCATCAAACAGGTCGGTGCGACCATTTGCTACACCGCACCGACCTTTTACCGACAGATGGCCACTTTTGCGCGACAACAAGGCATGCCCGACCTACGGCTGTGCGTCAGCGCCGGCGAGAGCCTGCCGGACGCCACGCGCCAGCTCTGGAAGGACGCCACCGGCATCGAGATCATCGACGGCATCGGCGCGACCGAGATGTTTCACATCTTCATTTCGTCCGCACCCGGCGATGTGCGCCCGGGCGCCATCGGCCAGGTCGTGCCCGGCTACACCGCCAAAGTGGTGGATGACAATGGCGCAGAAGTGCCGCGCGGCACCATCGGCCGGCTGGCGGTGATCGGCCCGACCGGCTGCCGCTACCTGGACGACGAACGCCAGCGTAACTATGTGAAGGACGGCTGGAACTTCCCCGGCGACGCCTTCACACAAGACACAGACGGTTACTTTTTCTACCAGGCACGTGACGACGACATGATCATCACCGCCGGCTACAACGTCGCCGGCCCCGAGGTCGAGGATGCGCTGCTCAAGCATCCGGCGGTGGCCGAATGCGGCGTGGTCGGCATGCCCGATGCCGACCGGGGCATGGTCGTGAAAGCCTTCGTGGTGCTCAAACCCGGCCACACCGGCGATGCCGCCATGGTCAAGACGCTGCAGGACCATGTCAAGGCCATGCTGGCGCCGTTCAAATACCCGCGCCAGATCGAGTTTTTGCCCCGGCTGCCGCGCACCGAGACCGGCAAGCTGCAGCGTTTCAAGTTGCGCCAGCCATGAACTTCACAACGCAAAAGTTGGTGCGTTTTCACCATTGCGACCCGGCGGGCATCGTTTTTTACCCGCAGTTCTATGTCTTGCTGCATGAGGCGCAGGAAGATTTTCTGGCGCACATTGGCTACCCCGAACATGAAATGATTGCCAGCGGCTATGGCGTGCCCATCGTCGACATGAAAACCGAGTTCCTCGGCATGTGCCGCCACGGCGACGTGCTGGACATCACGCTGTCGCTGACACGCATTGGCGGCGCCAGCCTTGGCATGCACTATGAAATAACCGCTTCTGCGCAGCATGGACAAGCACCGGCAGCTATTAAATTAAGAGCAGATGGCGTGGTGGTCTATTCCGAAATTCCCCACGGCAAACCCGTGCGGATTCCCGACAACCTGCGCCAGGCCTTGCTTCCCTATCTTCACACTTCACCGGAAACACCATGATCACCAGACTTCAGCCGCCCGACTGGGCCGAACCCAGGGGTTACGCCAACGGCATCCTCGCGCGTGGCGACCTGCTGTTTGTCGGCGGCCAGATCGGCTGGAATGCGTAGCAACGCTTTGAGAGCGACGATTTCGTCGCCCAGACCCGGCAAACCCTGCAAAACATCGTGGCCATCCTGAAAGCCGGCGGCGCCGGCCCCGAGCACATGGTGCGCATGACCTGGTACATCGTCGACCGGGTGGAATACAACGCACGGCTGAAGGAAGTTGGCATGGTCTACCGGGAAGTCATAGGCCGGAACTTTCCGACGATGACCTGTGTGCAGGTGGCAGCGCTGGTCGAGGCACAGGCCAAGGTCGAGATCGAGGTCACGGCCGTGCTGCCGACGTGAAAAAAGGCGCTGCCAGCGCCTTTTTTCAACAAAACACGGCTTTTTTGTTAAATCCAGCGACTACAGTCGGCAAATCTGCAAGGC
This sequence comes from Burkholderiales bacterium, assembly GCA_038242795.1. Taxonomy (GTDB): domain Bacteria; phylum Pseudomonadota; class Gammaproteobacteria; order Burkholderiales; family Burkholderiaceae_C; genus Polaromonas. Next base: position 1,977 of record JBBSRS010000053.1, on the reverse strand, counting down.
GCATGGCCCCGTTTTGCGCCGGATCGGCTCGTCTCACTTGGACGTGATCGCAACAAGTTGTTGCCGCCAGTTTACGAAGCGTTAACACATTGGTTGGCAAAAGGCGGTGTTTTTCAGGCCGCAAACCAGGCGCAGGTCACTTGATTTTGCGGCTTTCTCCCCTTGTACAGCCGACATCAAAGCCACTTCTGCGCCTTTCTGGCCGCATCCGAAGCGCCACGGCGAAACCACCCAGTTTTACCGTTACTTGTTATTTCTCTCGAAACCGCGTGTTACTTCACGCGGGTTGACCCCCAGCAGCTCGACAGACAAAATCCGCTCACTTTTCGTTCACTGGCTTGTTGGCCACCTTCGAATGAATTGCAGCCAGGGAAAGCACTGCTTGATGACATGTGCCCTGCCCCGGCTTCGCTTCCTGGCGCCAGGCTGAATTTTCAGCACTTTCTGGTTGCCAGGCTCCCGTTCAATCCGCAGTTATTCGGTTCATTCATTGGATCAAATGATCCTTCCACGTCCAAAATTCAACATGATGCATTCACGTCCAAAATTCAGCTCAATCACCAAAGCCCTGGCTGGCGCCCTTGTCCTTTGCCTGGGCCAGGCAGCCAGTTCGGCCGAGGTCGCCCCGTATTTTCATTCATGGGGTGGTTCGTTGAATGATGCGAAACAGTCCGTCGGCATGAACAGTGCCATCCTTGCCTTTGCCATCACCAATGGCAGTTGCGCGCTGTCCCCGGATCTGACGAACAAGCTTGCGGATGCGCGCAAGTACGTCGAGTCGGGCGGACGTCTTCTTATTTCTTTCGGCGGCTCGCATGGCGTGTATGCCGAGGTGGCCTGCAGAAACGACGACCAGTTGTTCAGCCTGATGGAAAACCTGATGCGGGATTCGAACAACCGCCGTTTCGATTTCGACATTGAAGGCCATCAGCTGAAGGATGTGGAAGCCACGGCCCGCAGAGCGCGTGTTCTGGCACGGCTGCAGGCGAAGTATCCCGACCTGTATGTTTCCTTTTCCCTGCCTGGCTGGCTGCTGGGCCTTGGCTCCGATGCAATGAATTTGTTGAACACCACCGTGTCGGCCGGCGTGCGAATCGACATGGTCAATGTGATGACGCAGAGCTTCGGCGTCCAGAACCTGCGGACCATGGTGCCGTCTTCCTCGGTCGGCGAAGCGTCCCTCATGACGTTCCGCGCCGCGGCCAACCAGATGACATCGGTCTTTCGCAACAAGACCCAGTCCCAGCTCTACGCCATGATGGGCATCACGCCCATGATTGGAAAGAACGACGACGGCGCGACCTTCACGCTGGACGATGCGCGAATGGTTGCCGACTTTGCCAAACAAAACGGCGTGGGTCTGCTTTCCTACTGGTCCTTTCAAAGAGACCGTGCGCAGTCCAGCAATGGCTCGACCAACCTGGGTTCCTTCAGCGGCGTGGCGCAGTCCGATTTCCAGTTCTACAACATCTTCAAGTCTTCCGGCGGATTTGTGGCCGAAGCCCCAGCACCCGCCCCGCCTCAGCAAGACGCTGTAGCCGGAAGCTGCAGCGCGGCAGGCTGGAGCCAGGGCAAGCAGTATGCGGCAGGCAGCGTCGTGTCCCATCCGAACAGGAAGCTGTACATCGCCAAGTCGTCCAATCCCGGCTACGACCCGACGATCAGCACCTACTACTGGTCGCAGTACTACTGCTAAAAATGCCAAGCCTGGCCTGAACCTGGCTTCAGGTACGGGCCGCCCAATGCACAAGAATGCAAAAGCCCAAAGTCCGGCGAAGGACCTTGGGCAAAGGCTTCGGCTTGGCTACCAGGCGTATGAGGGCGATTGCAATTCACCGGGCGCCCAACGCCCTTAGATTTCGGATCAGTCCAGGTGGCTCGCACTTTCCTCGAACACATACGTCGTGAATTCATCAAGTTCGGTTGACTTGTCAAAAAATGCATCGGCGCCGGCAGAGATGCACAAATCGCGCATGT
>JBBSRS010000052.1:0-10117 GCA_038242795.1 Burkholderiales bacterium | reverse complement strand
CTGGTGTTGTGCGCAGCAGTCTTGCGCCTGTTGGGTGGCCGCCACGGCGCCACCGGTTGGGCCAAATGGGCCATGATCGCCTTTTTTATGCTGCTGTGGGTTCCCTTTGGCACTGCGAACCTGCCGCTGCTGGCGTATGTCAGGGGTGTCAGTTCCGACTTGAGCTCCACGCTGGTAGCACTGGCCTGCCTGAGCCTGGGCCGGCGCCTGTTCGACTGGCCTGCCATGGCTGGGCGCGAAGGAATGGTTTTACATGTGGCCCTTGCCGTGGCTGCGGTCGTGCTGTACCCCACCGCCTTGGGATGGGGTGACTGGGATGCCTATCGGTCGGGATGGGGCTCGTTTGGCCTGCTGGGGATTTTGCTGCTGCTGTTGCTTGCCTGCTGGATCGCCGGCTTGCGGCTTTTGCCGGCGCTGGTGGGTTTGGCGCTGCTGGCCTGGGTCGCAGGATGGATGGAATCAGGCAATCTGTGGGATTACCTGATGGACCCTTGGCTGGCGGTTCTGGCCATGATTCACTGCATCAAAGCTGGCGTGCGGGGGGTGTTGCACTGGTACAGGCTTCGCGTCTTGGCTGGTGTGCCTTCGCCGCCTTGATGCACGGCAAAAACAACCTGTTCTGCAGGTCACACACCTTTCTACAATGAGCGCAATTCTCACCATGCGATTGCTAACCGGAGTCATCATTTGAAATCATTTGCTTTTGTTTTTCCTGGCCAGGGCTCCCAGGCGGTTGGCATGCTGGACGCCTGGGGCGACCACCCGGTTGTGGCCCAGACCCTGGCTGAAGCCTCTGACGCGCTGGCTGAAGACGTTGGCCAGCTTATCAGGAGCGGTCCCAAGGAAGCGTTGGCACTGACCACCAATACCCAGCCGGTCATGCTGGTCGCCGGTGTGGTGGCCTACCGGGTGTGGATGGCTGAAACCGGCTTGGTGCCCGCCGTGGTGGCGGGCCACTCGCTGGGCGAATACTCGGCGCTGGTCGCCTCAGGCGTGCTCAGCCTGACACAGGCTGTGCCGCTGGTCCGCTTTCGGGCGCAAGCCATGCAGGATGCGGTGCCTGTCGGCAGGGGCGCAATGGCTGCCATCCTGGGCATGGAGGCCGCCAGAGTCATTGAAGGATGTGCTGAAGCCGTGCGAACCTTTGGCCCGGATACGTCTGAAATCGTTGAAGCGGTCAATTTCAACGACCCGATGCAAACCGTGATTGCCGGCAGCAAGAGCGCGGTGGACAAGGCCTGTGAAATCCTCAAGGCGAATGGCGCGAAACGGGCCTTGCCCTTGCCCGTGTCAGCACCGTTTCACTCCAGCCTGATGAAGCCGGCTGCCGACAGGCTCAAGGCGCAGCTTGCAGGCATCGAGTTGGCAACTCCCCGGATTCCCGTCATCAACAACGTCGATGTCGCCGTCGAAACCGATCCTGACCGCATCCGTGATGCGCTGTACCGGCAGGCCTTCGGCCCGGTGCGCTGGGTTGAATGCGTGCAGGCCATCAAGGCAAAAGGCCTGACGACATTGGTCGAGTGCGGACCGGGCAAGGTTCTGGCAGGTCTGGTGAAGCGGATTGATCCGGAATTGACCGGGGTGGCTTTGTTTGATCCCGCCTCCTTGACAGCGGCGAAGGAGTTGCTGGCATGAGCGAAATGATGTTTGAAGGACAGACAGCACTGGTGACGGGCGCCTCGCGCGGCATTGGGGCGGCCATCGCAATGGAACTTGCCAAAAGGGGTCTGAAGGTCATCGGCACCGCCACCACCGACGAAGGTGCCGCCAAAATCAGCCGCACGCTGGCCGCCTACCCGGGCTGCTCCGGGCAGGTTCTGGATGTGAACGACGGTGCCGCTGCCGAGGCACTGGTGAATCGCATCGTGACCGAACTGGGCGGCTTGCAGGTGCTGGTGAACAATGCCGGCATCACCCGCGACATGCTGGCCATGCGCCTCAAGGACGACGACTGGGATGCGGTACTCGACACCAACCTGAAAGCGGTGTTCCGCATGAGCCGTGCCGTGATGCGCTGCATGATGAAGCAACGCTACGGCCGCATCATCAGCATCACGTCGGTGGTGGGCGCCTCGGGCAATGCCGGCCAGGCCAATTACGCCGCTGCCAAGGCCGGCGTGGCAGGCATGACGCGTGCACTGGCGCGCGAACTCGGCTCGCGCAGCATCACCGTCAATTGCGTGGCGCCAGGCTTTATCGAAACCGACATGACAGCCCGCTTGGCCGAAGAACAGCAAAAAGCGCTGCTTGGACAAATTCCACTGGGTCACTTGGGCAAGCCGCAGGACATTGCGCATGCCGTGGCTTTTCTGGCCAGTCCGCAGGCTGCCTACATCACAGGACAGGAAATCCATGTCAATGGCGGCATGTACATGTAAGACAGGCAGAGGTTGAGCTGCAGGTTTGGCAAGCCGGCCTGTCCGGCCTCTGCCTGACAGTGGTAAAACACAGGAAATCGAAGCCGGTTTCTATCCGTCCGGCGCGGTGCTTGGGACGACAATCCCAACGCGGTAAAATCACGGATTAATTTACAACCCTCAGAGGGATTTATGAGCGATATCGAAGCACGTGTTAAGAAAATCATTGCCGAACAACTTGGCGTTGAAGAAGGTCAAGTCACCAGCGAAAAGTCCTTTGTGGCTGACCTGGGCGCTGATTCCCTTGACACCGTAGAGCTGGTCATGGCACTCGAAGACGAGTTTGGCATTGAAATTCCCGACGAAGACGCCGAGAAAATCACGACCGTCCAAAACGCGATTGACTACGCGAACACCCATCACAAGGCATAAGGCGTTCGCGTCTTTGCCGTCATTCACCTGAAAAACCAGTTTTGGTCTTTCAGGTTTTTTTCCAGGATTATTGAATGAGCCGTCGTCGTGTCGTCGTCACAGGTTTGGGTTGTGTCAGCCCGGTAGGCAATACCGTGGCCGATTCCTGGGCCAATGTGCTTGCCGGAACACCCGGTATTGACCTGATCACCCATTTTGATGCCAGCAACCTAGCCTGCAAGTTCGCAGGGGAAGTCAAGGGGTTCAACATCGCGGATTACATCCCCGAAAAAGAAGCCCGGCACATGGACCGTTTCATCCATCTGGGACTGGCTGCGGCATGCCAAGCGGTGGCCGACAGCGGTTTGCCGACGGGTGATGCCCTGAGCGACGACGTGGCGACCCGCATCGGCTGTAACATTGGCTCGGGCATTGGCGGCTTGCCGCTGATCGAGCGCATGCACGGCGAGCTGGTGGAACGCGGCCCGCGCCGCATTTCGCCGTTTTTTGTGCCGGCCACCATCATCAACATGATCTCGGGACATGTCTCGATCAAGTTCGGTTTCAAGGGGCCCAACATTGCCGTCGTGACGGCGTGCACCACGGGCCTGCATGCCATCGGGCTGTCGGCGCGCATGATCGAGTATGGCGACTGCGATGTCATGGTTGCGGGTGGGGCGGAGGCCACGGTTTCGGCACTGGGCGTGGGCGGCTTTGCAGCGGCCCGGGCCTTGTCGACCCGCAATGACGATCCGAAAACCGCGTCGCGCCCCTGGGACCGAGACCGGGACGGCTTCGTGCTCGGTGAGGGCAGCGGCGTGGTCGTGCTCGAAGAATACGAACACGCCAAGGCGCGCGGTGCCAAGATTTACGCTGAAGTGCTGGGCTTTGGCATGAGCGCAGACGCCTACCACATGACGGCGCCCGATATCGACGGCCCGCGCCGATCCATGGCCATGGCCCTGAAGAATGCCGGCGTCAATGCAGACCAGGTTCAGTACCTCAACGCGCATGGCACGTCCACGCCGCTGGGCGATCTGAACGAAACCAACGCCATCAAGGCAGCCTTTGGCGCACATGCCAAGGACAAGCTGGTGGTCAGCTCGACCAAGTCCATGACCGGCCATTTGCTGGGTGGTGCTGGCGGCATCGAATCGGTGTTCACCGTCCTTGCGTTGCACCACCAGAAGATTCCGCCGACCATCAACCTGTTCAACCAGGACCCCGAGTGCGACCTGGATTTCTGCGCCAACACTGCGCGTGATGCCACCATCGACATTGCTGTCAAAAACAATTTCGGCTTTGGCGGCACCAACGGCACCCTGGTGTTCAAGCGTATCTGAGAGCAGCAGGACTTGCTTCAGCAGCGCCGGCCCCGACACGCACTGCCTTGAACCGTCACAACGCCCCGCCAGTGGTCTACCCACTGGGACGATCATCTTTTCTGGGCGGCGTGTTGCTGGTGCTCTGGCTTGCCGGACTTTTTTCAGTGTTGCTGTGGTGGAACGCCATGCGGCAGTCTGATTGGCGACTGCTGCTCGCGGGGTTGTCTGTGCTGCTTGCAGGCCTTGCTGCACGAACCACCTGGAACAACCTTCCGGGTGGACAACTGGCGTGGGACGGCGACGTCTGGCGCTGGGAAAGTCCCGGTTATCAAACGGGCGAGGGCGAACATGCGCTGTCGGTGATTGCTGATTTTCAACAGCGGCTTTTGTTGCGGCTTGAAAACCAGGCTGGCGCCAGTTTGTGGTTGTGGGTGGAGCAAAGCGTCATGCCCGAGCGGTGGCTGGATTTGCGCCGTGCCGTGTATTCGCCGCACAGGTCGCGTTCCGCACTGCCTGCACATGATTTTGTGCCTGCCGAACCTTCCGGCTTGCCCCTCCCTGCTGAGTCACTATTGAAAGCCATGCAATCCGAACCTGTTCCGCAGTCCAAATCATGAGCGATGACCTGCTACCACCTGCTGCCGAGAAAGCCGCCGACAGCGACGCGTTGCTGGTCGAGCGCACGGTCGCCGGGGACCAGAAGGCCTTTGAACTGCTGGTCATCAAATACCAGCGGCGCATCCAGCGCCTGATCGGGCGGATGGTGCGCGATGTGGACCTGGTGGAAGACATTGCGCAGGAAACCTTCATACGCGCGTATCGCGCCCTGGGTCAGTTCAGGGGTGAAGCGCAGTTCTACACCTGGCTCTACCGGATTGCTGTCAACACGGCCAAAAAAGCCCTGATGGACCTCAAGCGCAACCCCACCGTTTCTGAAAATGCCTACAAATCCGACGACGACGATGAAACTTCCCGGGTCGAAAACGAACTAACCAGTCCTGAAACGCCTGAATCGGTGCTGGCCAGCAAGGAAATTGCCCACATCATCAACCAGGCGATGCAGGATTTGCCGGAGGAATTGCGTGAAGCGATCACCCTGCGGGAAATTGAAGGTTTGAGCTATGAGGAGATATCCGAAGCCATGAATTGTCCGATTGGCACGGTGAGGTCACGAATTTTCAGAGCCCGCGAGGCGATTTCTGCAAAGGTCAAACCCTTGCTGGAAAACCAGACCGGCAAACGCTGGTGAGTTCGTTGCCTTCGCGCCGTCATTCGCCAGTCCAGGCCGTCAGTGAACAGAACCGGCAGACCCGCTGCCCATAAAACATCATGAAATCAAGCATGACGACCCCCGAACTTCTATCTGCACTGGCAGACGGTCAACTCGGCGAGCAGGATTTTGCAACCGCGCTTGAGTCCTGCGGCCAGGACGCTGCCGCGCTCGACTGCTGGAATACCTACCACCTGATTGGGGATTTCCTGCGTTCGCCGGCCGACCTGCATGCAGCTTCCCTGGCGGTGGGCGGTGAAACCGGATTTGCCAGCCGGCTCAGCGCACGCCTCGCGCAGGAAGAGGTGAGGCCCGTGGTGGTTCCTCTGGCTGCACGGCTGCCTGCTTCTTCCCACAGGGTTCATCACCGTGGACCGGCATCGAATGACGGCAATTTTCGCTGGAAGCTGGTGGCAGGCGTGGCGTCGCTGGCCGCTGTATCGGCCATTGCCTGGAATGCGTCGGGGCTGATGGCGCCGGCCGTGTCCGGGTCGCAACTGGCGCAGTCTTCCCCGGCACAAATTGTGGTCACCTCACCACAAGGGCCGGTGGTGCGCGATGCGCGGCTGGAGGAGTTGCTTGCAGCGCACCGGCAGTTCGGAGGGGCTTCGGCCTTGCAGGAGTCTTCGGGTTTCTTGCGCAATGCAACGTTTGAAATGCCGCGCAATGCACAGGCTGGCAGCGCGCGTTAAGGCCTGGAAAATTTCTTGAAATCCATGATTTTTAAGCATTTAAGGCTTCTTTCGCTTGCCCTGTCATCGGTGTTAGCTATGAATCATGTAGCGGCCCAGGCCCCTGCTTTGGCTGTGCCGCCCACGGCATCGCCTGCAGAGGTGCGCAGCCTGAACGACTGGCTGATGCGAATGCACCAGGCTTCCGTCAATCGTTCCTATATTGGAACTTTCGTGGTGTCGGCAGGCGGCAACATGTCCAGCGCCAAGATATGGCATGTTTGCGAAGGCACACAACAGGTCGAGCGGGTTGAAACCCTGACCGGTGCGCCGCGCTCCATCTTTCGGCACAACGACCAGGTCACCACCTTCATGCCGGAGCACAAGGTGGCGCGCAGTGAAAAGCGTGAGTCGCTGGGTCTGTTTCCCCAGTTGTTCCAGTCAGCCGACAGCCGCATTGCCGATTTCTACAAGTTTCGGCAGGAAGGCCTGGAGCGGGTGGCCGGTGTTGATGCCGACATCATCATGCTGGTTCCCAGAGACCGGTTGCGCTTTGGCTACCGGGTCTGGAGCGAGCGCAAAAATGGCCTGGTCGTGAAGCTCCAGACACTCGATACCGAAGGCAAAGTCATTGAAGATGCGGCATTTTCGGAGCTTCAACTGGATGCGCCTGTCAGCATGAGCCAGCTTGTCCAGATGATGGGCAAGGTGCAAGGCTACCGACTCGACAAACCTGCGATGGTCAAGACAACGGCCGCCACCGAAGGCTGGGCCTTGAAGACGCCCGTGGCAGGGTTCAACGCCATCAGCTGCTACAAGCGGAAAGCTTCGGCCACAGGCGACGGCGCAAAGTCAGCCACCGGCGACGGACCGCTGCAGTGGATTTTTTCGGATGGCCTGGCGTCGGTGTCGATTTTCGTGGAACCCTTCGACCGGCAACGACATGTTCGCGAGTCCACGCTTTCGCTCGGTGCCACCCAGACCCTGACGCGTCAGCTTGATGCCCATTGGATCACCCTGGTCGGCGAGGTCCCTGTCCCCACACTGGAACTGTTTGCCAGCGCGCTGGAGCGTAAAAGGTAAGAATAAGGCGCTGTGGCCGAAAATTTTCGGTGCCACGCAGGGCAGGACATGTCCCTTGTTCTTGTTTGTTCCGAGTTTGTTGTGAAAATTTACTGGTTTGCTTGAGATAACTTTATTGATGACAAGGCTGAAAATGCGTGAATTGAACCTTAAACCGCTGCGGCCTTACCTGGCTGTGGGCCTGATGGCGATGGCCGCAACAGTCTCTGTGCTGCCAGCGACGCCAGTGTGGGCGCAAACCCGCACATTGCCGGACTTCACCGACCTGGTCGATCAGGTCGGGCCCTCGGTGGTCAATATCCGCACCCTTGAGCGGGTCAAGGCCTCGGCGAGCACGGGCGGCGTCGACGAGCAGATGCTGGAATTCTTCAAGCGCTTTGGCATTCCTGTGCCACCCAACATGCCGCGCGGGCCGCGTGCCGAGCCCGGCCAGCCCGACGAAGACCAGCCGCGCGGCGTCGGCTCCGGTTTTATCCTGACGGCCGATGGCTTTGTCATGACCAATGCGCATGTGGTGGAGGGTGCGGACGAGGTCATCGTCACCCTGACCGACCAGCGGGAATTCAAGGCCAAGATCATTGGTGCCGACAAGCGGACCGACGTTGCTGTGGTGAAGATCGAAGCCACTGGCTTGCCTGCGGTCAAGATTGGTGACATCAGCCGTCTGCGCGTGGGCGAGTGGGTGATGGCCATCGGTTCGCCATTCGGTCTTGACAACACCGTGACGGCGGGCATTGTCAGCGCCAAGCAGCGCGATACCGGTGACTACCTGCCTTTCATCCAGACCGACGTGGCCATCAACCCTGGCAACTCGGGTGGCCCCTTGATCAACATGCGCGGCGAAGTCGTTGGCATCAACAGCCAGATTTATTCGCGTTCCGGCGGCTTTCAGGGCATTTCATTTTCGATTCCCATCGATGAGGCAACGCGTGTGTCCGAACAGCTGCGCATCAGCGGCAAGGTGACGCGCGGCCGGATCGGCGTGCAGATTGACCAGGTCACCAAGGAGGTGGCCGAGGCCATTGGCCTTGGCAAGGTGCAAGGTGCGCTGGTGCGGGGTGTTGAAAGCGGTGCGCCTGCCGAAAAGGCGGGCATTGAAGCGGGTGACATCATCACGAAGTTCGAGGGCAAGTCGATCGACAAGGCCAGCGACCTGCCGCGCATGGTGGGCAATGTGAAACCCGGCACTCAGGTGACGGTCACCGTGTTTCGGCGCGGTGCCAGCAAGGACCTGTCCGTCACGATTGCCGAGGTGGAGGCCGACAAGCCTGCGCGTCCGGCAGCCAAGTCCGCGACCAAGCCGCCGGTGGCCGGCCCCGCACAGGCTTTGGGCCTGTCGGTCAGCGAAATCACCGAAGCGCAGAAAAAGGAACTCAATGTCAAGGGCGGCGTCAAGGTCGATGCGGCCGATGGCCCTGCCGCCCGCGCCGGCTTGCGTGAAGGCGACGTGATTGTCTCGATTGCCAACGGAGAAGTGACCGGCATCAAGGGGTTTGAAGCGGCGCTGGCGAAAATTGACAAGACCAAAAACATCACCGTGCTGGTCCGGCGCGGCGAACTCGCGCAATTTGTCATCATCCGGCCGGCGCGCTGACGATTTGCGGAAGCGCCTTGAAGCCGGTTTGGCGGCAGGGCTCGTTACAATGCAGCAGCATTTCAGCGGTTTTTTACAACGGCATTCGCGCATTTTTCCGGCCCGCTGGCCACTCCAGGCCAGAACCTGCCGCCTGTCACGGTTGGCAACAGCAAATGGTGAAACGGGCTGCCCCAGGCTTTTGCCTACAATGACGCTCCAACTTTCGCAGTTGCCACAGAGGGTTGGTTCATGGCGCGTCATTGCAAGACGCGCCTTTTTTTATGATGTTGGCGCGGGTCGGTTTGTTTTTCTGCAATTTTCAAGTTTTTAGGCGTTTTTGTTGATGAATCACATTCGAAATTTTTCGATCATTGCGCACATTGATCATGGCAAGTCCACGCTGGCAGACCGGCTGATCCAGCGCTGCGGTGGCCTGCAGGACCGCGAGATGAGCGCCCAGGTGCTCGATTCGATGGACATCGAAAAAGAGCGAGGCATCACGATCAAGGCGCAGACAGCCGCACTGAAGTACAAGGCGCTTGACGGCCAGGTCTACAACCTGAACCTCATCGACACGCCGGGCCATGTGGACTTTTCGTATGAAGTCAGCCGCTCGCTGTCCGCCTGCGAAGGCGCTTTGCTGGTGGTCGACGCCAGCCAGGGCGTCGAAGCCCAGACCGTGGCCAACTGCTACACCGCGCTGGACCTGGGCGTGACGGTGGTGCCGGTGCTCAACAAGATGGACCTGCCGCAGGCCGACCCTGACAACGCCAAGCAGGAAATCGAGGAAGTCATTGGCATCGATGCCACCGACGCGATTCCCTGCAGCGCCAAGACCGGCATGGGCATCGACGAGATTCTCGAAGCCGTGGTGGCCCTGATTCCATCGCCCAAGGGAAACCCTGGCGCGGCCTTGCGCGCCATGATCATCGACAGCTGGTACGACGCCTATGTCGGTGTGGTCATGCTGGTGCGGGTGGTCGACGGTCGCCTGGCCAAGGGCGACCGCATCAAGCTGATGGCCAGTGAAGCCACCTACAACGCCGAGCAGTTGGGCGTCTTCACGCCGCACACCGAACCGCGCCAGGCGCTTGAAGCCGGCGAGGTGGGCTTCGTGATTGCGGGCATCAAGGAGCTGCAGGCTGCCCGTGTTGGCGACACCATGACGCTGATCAAGGGCGGCACCGGCGGCGCGGCCTTCACCGCGACCGAAGCATTGCCGGGTTTCAAGGAAATCCAGCCGCAGGTGTTTGCCGGCCTGTATCCCTCGGAAGCCAGTGAATACGAGTCGCTGCGCGATGCGCTGGAAAAACTCAAGCTCAACGATGCCTCGCTGCAATACGAGCCCGAAGTGTCCCAGGCGCTGGGTTTTGGCTTTCGCTGCGGCTTTTTGGGCTTGCTGCACATGGAGATCGTGCAGG
>JBBSRS010000051.1:0-10181 GCA_038242795.1 Burkholderiales bacterium | reverse complement strand
CTGATCCAGACGATTGGCCGCGCTGCCCGCAACCTGAACGGACGTGCGATTCTGTACGCCGACCGCATTACCGACTCGATGAAGATGGCCATGGGTGAAACCGAGCGCCGGCGCAACAAGCAGCTGGAATTCAACACCCTGCACGGCATCACGCCGCGCAGCATCGTCAAGCGCATCAAGGACCTGATTGACGGGGTGTACAGCGAAAAATCCGGCAAGGATGCGCAAAAGCTGGAAATGCAAAAGGCGCTGGTTGAGGACATGAGCGAAAAGGACGTTTCGCGTGAAATCAAACGCCTCGAAAAGCAGATGGTCGAACATGCGAAAAACCTGGAGTTCGAAAAGGCGGCCCGGGTGCGCGACCAACTGCATGTGCTGAAAGAGCAAGCTTTCGGCGCTCCCGGAACCGACAATGTGGTGCCAATTTCCTCGGCGGCCTGAGAGTGCCCATGCACGATTGATTGTTTGGGGTTTGATTTGGTTGGGGTTATTGCCGCGCACCCCAGGGCACCTGACTGCAGAAAATGACCTTGGGTGGTATACTTGACGAAATTAGTCAAGAACTTTGCAATATTGAAAAGTCCTGCTAGGCATCACGGATGCCGGCAGAAAAATTGAGAGATAGTTCCCTGATCGTCATAAGCTTTCAGGGTCAAACGACAGTCAAGCACACTTGAAGGAGTTTGTTATGCGTCTTACAACCAAAGGCCGTTTTGCGGTCACCGCGATGATCGATCTGGGATTGCGCCAGAACAATGGCCCGGTCACGCTGGCAGCGATCAGCCAGCGCCAGCAGATTTCCCTGTCCTATCTGGAGCAGCTGTTCGGCAAGTTGCGTCGCCATGAACTGGTGGAGTCCACCCGTGGGCCCGGGGGCGGGTACACGCTCGGCCGCAAGGCGTCAGAAATCACCGTGGCCGATATCATCGTGTCGGTGGATGAACCGATTGACGCCACCCAGTGCGGTGGCAAGGAAAACTGTCAGGACGATGGCACACGGTGCATGACGCACGACCTGTGGTCTTCATTGAACACCCGCATGGTCGAGTTTCTTGATTCGGTCAGTTTGCAAAAGCTGGTGGATGACCAGCTGGCCAAAGGTGTGATGGTCGAAAGCACGCCGCAGGTCAAAAAAGCAGTCTTTGCATCCCCCATCGCCAAGCCGATGCGTGTGAACGCACCCAACTCCGTGTTCGCACTCGGCAACGCTTTTTCCAAATCCTGACGGGTTGGGACTACATCGCCGCTACGCATCGTTTCACCAAGTCGCCAGCCATCAAAAACAAGAAAGCCAGCCCAATGGAGACCCCACATTTCCCGATTTACATGGACTACAGCGCCACCAACCCTTGCGATCCCCGGGTGGTCGACGCCATGATTCCCTGGCTGCGCGAGCATTTCGGCAACCCCGCATCACGCAGCCACGCATGGGGCTGGGAAGCCGAAGCGGTGGTGGAAAAATCCCGCGAGCAGGTGGCTGCCTTGATCGGAGCTGACCCGCGCGAGATTGTCTGGACCAGTGGCGCCACCGAGTCGAACAACCTGGCACTCAAAGGCGCGGCCCATTTCTACAAGTCCAAGGGCAAGCACCTCATCACGGTCAAGACAGAACACAAGGCGGTGCTCGATACCTGCCGTGAATTGGAGCGGCAGGGCTTTGAGGTCACTTACCTGGATGTGCAGACCGATGGTTTGCTGGACATGGAAGTGCTCAAGGCGGCCATTCGCCCGGACACCATCATTGTGAGCGTCATGTTCGTCAACAACGAAATTGGCGTGATTCAGGACATGGCTGCGATTGGTGCCATCTGCCACGAAAAAGGCATCATTTTCCACTCGGATGCTGCGCAGGCCACGGGTCGCGTTGACATCGACCTGGCTACGCTGCCAATCGATTTGATGAGCCTCACCTCGCACAAAACCTATGGCCCCAAGGGCATTGGCGCGCTGTATGTACGTCGCAAGCCGCGTGTGCGCCTTGAAGCGCAAATGCACGGTGGCGGCCACGAGCGCGGCATGCGTTCAGGTACCTTGCCAACGCACCAGATCGCCGGCATGGGTGAGGCTTATCGCATCGCCAAGGCCGAGATGCATGAGGAAAACAAGCGCATCCGCACATTGCACGAGCGCATGCTCAATGGTCTGAAAGATGTGGAGGAGGTGTTTCTCAATGGCCATGCCGAAAAGCGCGTGCCGCACAACCTGAACATGAGCTTCAATTTCGTTGAAGGCGAATCGCTGATCATGGGCATCAAGGGTTTGGCGGTGTCGAGCGGCTCGGCCTGCACCTCGGCGAGTCTGGAACCCAGCTATGTGTTGCGTGCCTTGGGCCGCAGCGACGAACTGGCGCACAGCAGTCTGCGGATGACGATCGGCCGCTGGACCACCGAAGAAGAAATCGACTACGCCGTCGCCACCATCAAGGAAAACGTGGCCAAGTTGCGCGACCTGTCGCCCCTGTGGGAAATGTTCAAGGATGGTGTTGACCTGTCCACCATTCAGTGGGCTGCCCACTGATCAAACAGGCATACAGATGGCTTTCAAACAGCCATTTGCCCGATAACCAGAATTCAAGGAGTTAATTCAATGGCTTACAGCGAAAAAGTGGTGGACCACTACGAAAATCCCCGCAATGTCGGTTCTTTTGAAAAGGGCGACGAAACAATCGGCACCGGCATGGTCGGCGCACCGGCTTGCGGCGACGTGATGAAACTGCAGATCAAGGTGAATCCGGTCACCGGTGTGATCGAAGATGCGCGTTTCAAAACCTATGGCTGCGGTTCGGCGATTGCCTCCAGTTCACTTGTGACCGAATGGGTCAAGGGCAAGACACTGGACCAGGCGGCGAGCATCAAGAACAGTGCCATTGCCGAGGAACTGGCCTTGCCGCCAGTGAAAATTCACTGCTCCATCCTGGCAGAAGACGCCATCAAGGCAGCGGTGAACGATTACAAGCAAAAGCATTTGCCTGCCGCTGCCACCGCGCATTGACCAACCCTCTGTTTACTTCGAGCGATTGATATGTCCGTTACCCTTACCGACGCAGCCGCCCGCCACGTGACCCGCTATATGAGCAAGCGGGGCAGGGGTGTGGGTGTGCGCCTTGGCGTCAAGACCACTGGCTGTTCAGGCCTGGCTTACAAGCTGGAATACGCCGACGAAATTGCGCCCGAGGATGTCGTGTTCGAAGACAATGGCGTGAAGGTCTTGGTTGATCCCAAAAGCATGGCCTACATTGACGGCACCCAGCTTGATTTTGTGCGCGAAGGACTGAACGAAGGCTTCAAATTCATCAACCCCAACGAACGCGACCGCTGTGGGTGTGGCGAAAGTTTTCGCGTTTGAGCGGCAAAAAAACGATCTTTCGCACGGCGCTTCATTGCGCATCGACTTTTTTCAATGCCGCCTTCACTGACCGTGCCGGCGGCTTTTTCATTCCATGAACCTTCAATCCAACGACTTCGAGCTTTTTGGTGTTCCCATGCAGTTTGTCCAGGACAAGGCGCAACTCGATGCGCGCTGGAAAGAGTTGCAGCGCGAAGCACATCCTGACAAGTTTGCCGCGCAAGGGCCGGCGGCGCAGCGTTTGGCGATGCAATGGTCTGTCCGGATCAATGAGGCCTATCAGCGGCTCAAGGATCCGCTCAAACGCGCAAGTTATTTGTGCGAACTGCATGGCGCGCCGATCAATGCCGAAAATAACACAGCCATGCCATCTGACTTCTTGATTCAGCACATGGAATGGCGTGAAGCACTGGAAGATGCCCAGAGCATTGAAAAATTGAATGAAATTGCTCTTGAAGCCAGGACTGGTGGGCGCAAGCAGCTATTAAAAATAGAGCAAACGCTGGACCAGAAAAAAAATTTTCCTGAAGCTGCCCAACAGGTCAGAAGCCTTATGTTTGTCGAACGCTTTGCCCGTGAGGTCGATGCCCGCATTGATCTGCTGGAGCAATAAAATATTTAAGAAACTCTGTAAAGAACCGCGCCATGGCACTTTTGCAAGTATCCGAACCCGGCCAGACGCCAGACCCTCACCAGCGACGCATCGCCATCGGCATTGACCTCGGCACCACCCATTCGCTGGTGGCCAGCGTACGCAACGGGTTGTCGGAATGTCTGCCCGACGACGAAGGACGGGTGTTGCTGCCAAGTGTCGTGCGTTACCTCGAAGGCGGAACGAAAATCGGCTTTGATGCCCTTGCGGCCCAGGTGGTTGATCCGCACAACACGATTTCTTCGGTCAAGCGGCTGATGGGTCGGGGCATTGACGACATTGGCAACCGCGAGCAAATGCCATACCGCTTCATCGACAAGCCGGGAATGGTCACGCTACAAACCGTAGCCGGTGAAAAAAGTCCAGTCGAGGTCAGCGCCGAAATTCTGGCATCGTTGCGACAGCGTGCGGAAGACACTTTTGACGACGATATCTATGGCGCCGTGATCACGGTACCCGCCTATTTTGACGATGCCCAGCGTCAGGCCACCAAGGATGCGGCGCAATTGGCCCGACTGAATGTGCTGCGGTTGATCAACGAACCCACGGCAGCAGCCATTGCCTATGGGCTGGACAATGCGAGTGAAGGCGTATTTGCAGTCTATGACCTTGGGGGCGGAACGTTTGATATTTCCATCCTGCGCTTGTCGCAAGGCGTGTTTGAAGTGGTTTCAACCGGCGGAGACTCTGCGCTCGGCGGCGATGATTACGATCGCGCAATGGTTGACTGGACACTGACCAAGGGTGGGGTGTCTACACATACATTGAGCGCCTCCGACAAGGCTATCCTGCAAAAAACTGCGCGGGCCTGCAAAGAGGCGTTATCCAAAGCGCCTTCCGTTCCATTTTCGGTGCACCTGTCCAAAGCATCCATCGCTTTTGAGATGAAGGCTGAAGATTTTGAAGCAGCCTCGGCGCATCTTACCCAGCGCACCCTCACCGCTGCGCGCAAGGCTTTGCAGGACGCTGGCCTCAAGCGTGACGAAATCGATGGTGTGGTCATGGTGGGCGGATCAACCCGCATGCCGCAGGTGCGCAAGGCGGTCGCCACTTTTTTCGGACGCGAACCACTGGTCAATCTCAACCCCGACGAAGTGGTTGCGTTGGGGGCGGCCATTTCTGCCAATCAACTGGCGGGCAACAACACGGGCGACGACCTGCTGCTGCTCGATGTGATTCCCCTGTCGCTGGGTGTGGAAACCATGGGTGGGCTGGTCGAGCGCATCGTGCCGCGCAATCAGACCATTCCCACAGCCATGGCTCAGGATTTCACCACGTACCAGGATGGCCAGACTGCGCTGGCGCTGCATGTGGTGCAGGGTGAGCGCGACCTGGTGGCCGATTGCCGAAGTCTGGCACGTTTCGAGTTGCGCGGCATTCCGCCCATGGTTGCTGGCGCGGCCCGCATTCGCGTGACCTTCACTGTTGATGCCGATGGCCTGCTCAGCGTCAATGCCAAGGAGCAAACCAGCGGCGTTGAGGCGCAAATCGACGTCAAGCCCTCCTATGGCCTGTCGGACGATGAAATCGCCCGCATGCTGCAGGATAGTTTTGCCACTGCCCAACAGGACATGCGGTCGCGTGCACTGGTGGAAGCGCAGGTGGATGCAGACCGCATGATCCTGGCAATTCAAAGCGCACTGGATGCTGACGCGGACCTGCTCAATGCAAGCGAACGCACGCTCACTGCCAGTTTGATGGCGGCGCTCGCAGACACCCGCATCAACGGCGATGCTGCTTCCATCGAGGCAGCAACGCTGGCGCTTGCCAAAGGCACCGAAGCTTTCGCAGCCCAGCGCATGAACCGTGGTATCCAGAAAGCACTGGCCGGAAAGAACATCGAGTCGGTCTGAACCCGTTTGCGCATTTATATTACCCACGGATTGACACCATGCCCATCATCAAGATTCTTCCCCATCCTGACTACTGTCCACAAGGCGCTGAAATATCTGCGCCAGCAGGCACTTCCATCTGTGAAGCCTTGCTCGACAACAAGATCAATATCGAGCATGCCTGTGACCTGAGCTGCGCCTGTACCACCTGCCATGTGGTCGTTCGCGAGGGTTTCAGGTCGCTCAACGAGATGGACGAAAGCGAGGAAGACCTGCTCGACCGTGCTTGGGGTCTGGAGCCCAATTCACGCCTGAGCTGTCAGGCTTTTCTGGCACAGGCGGATGTCACCGTGGAAATTCCCAAATATTCCATCAACCACGCCAAGGAAAATCACTAAATGCGTTCAAGGCAAGAGTACTGACCATGCGCCAAATCTTTTTGGATACAGAGACAACCGGTCTTTCTGCCGAAAACGGCGATCGCATCATTGAAATCGGCTGCGTGGAGCTTGTTGCCCGCAAGTTGACCGGCAGCAACAAGCACTTCTATCTCAATCCCGGGCGCGACAGCCATGAAGATGCGCTGAAAGTGCACGGCATCAGCAATGAGTTCCTGAAAGACAAGCCGAAATTTTCAGCCGTGGTGGACGAACTGCTCGACTACCTGCAAGGCGCCGAGGTGATCATTCACAACGCACCTTTCGATGTGAGTTTTCTGAACAAGGAACTCGAACTGATTGGCAGGGAACCTGTCATGCATTGGGTGGACAAGGTCACCGACAGCCTGATGATGGCCAAGGAGATGTTTCCGGGCAAGCGCAATTCGCTCAATGCCCTGTGCGACCGGCTTGAAGTTGACAATTCGGGTCGAACCTTGCACGGAGCCTTGCTGGATGCAGAATTGCTGGCAGATGTATACATCAACCTGACACGTGGCCAGAACAGCCTGATGATGGACATCGCTGGGCCGGTGGAGGTGGGTAACGACGAACCCATGATCGACCTCCGCATTTTTGATCTTCCTGTTCTGTCGGCCAACGCCAGGGAAATGGATGCACATCAAAAATTCTTGGCGATGCTTGACAAGGCCAGCCGTGGAAAAAGTGTGTGGCGGCCCGAGATCGCTTAATAATGTCCGAAAAGCGGCATATAATCGAAAGCTGACCGACAGGGCGGTTAGCTCAGGGGTAGAGCACTGCATTCACACTGCAGGGGTCGCAAGTTCGAAACTTGCACCGCCCACCAGACAAATATCATGAAAAAAGGACTTGGCTTAGCGGCCAAGTCCTTTTTTTATTCACGCAACAAAATACTATAAAAACCTCGTTTATTTGTCAATTCACAAAGAGTTTTGGATAAACATTTCAGTTGGTTGGCGATCAATAGATCCTGACAAGCACTCAGGTCCATCACGATTTAACTAATCAAATCAAATGCGCCAGAGTGCAATGCGTTGACGAATGAAAGCAAAAAAGCCCCTGATACATTCTGTAAAAGGGGCTTTCAGGGTGTTTTTGGAGACTGTGCCGGACAGTTGAAAACACATACTTGGCGGAAGAGGCGGGATTCGAACCCGCGGTAGGTATAACCCTACGCACGCTTTCCAGGCGTGTGACTTAAACCGCTCATCCACCCTTCCGCTAAGCCCTAAATTATAGCAGCCGTCTCAAGTATCTTTGGCTGAGTCGGAGGAAATTGTCGGTTAATGAACCGTTCCCTGAAAGCGGTGCTTTTCCATGTGCGCCAACGTTACGAATCGCAGCGCATTCGCATGCGTGGCTTCCAAAATCACGGGCGGCGCAACGCCGGCCTCCAGAGCCTCACGCCAGCGAAGAGCGCACAGACACCAGCGATCGCCTGGGTTCAATCCGGAAAAGCGGTGTTGGGGCATGGGTGTGACCAAGTCGTTGCCTGCAGCCTTCGAGAATTGCAAAAATTCTGCAGTCACCCGGACACAGATCAAATGCGAGCCGTGGTCGCTGGCATCGGTGTTGCAGCACCCATCGCGAAAGTAACCGGTCAGCGGGTCGAATGAACACGACACGAGTTCGGTGCCAAGAACGTTTTTCGCATTCATATTTTTTTCCTGTCTAAAACCCTTGGGGGCCAGTGCTCATGCATTGCTGGACTGCACCATTTTCATGGCTGAAGTGATCAGCGCAGAAACTTCGGTCATGTTGCTGGGAACAATCAGCGTCGTGGTCGCATCGCTGGCCACTTGCGAATAGGCTGCAACCGCTTTTTCAGCCACCTTCAGTTGCACCGCCAATTCACCGCCCGGTTGGCGGATCGCCAGGGCGACGACCTCGATGGCCCGGGCATTGGCTTCTGCCACGGCCAGGATGGCGGAGGCCTCGCCTTGCGCATTGTTGATGGCGGCCTGCTTCTCGCCTTCAGAGCGGGCAATGAAGGCTTCGCGTTCGCCCGTGGCAATGTTGATCTGTTCCTGCTTGCGGCCTTCGGATGCAGCGATCAGCGCGCGTTTTTCGCGTTCTGCCGTGATTTGCGATTGCATCGCATGCAAAATTTCCTTGGGAGGCGTCAAGTCCTTGATCTCGTAGCGCAGCACCTTCACGCCCCAGTTCAACGCTGCCTCGTCAATCGCGGCGACAACCTGCGCATTGATGATGTTGCGTTCCTCGAAAGTCTTGTCCAGTTCAAGCTTGCCGATGACTGAGCGCAGCGAAGTTTGTGCCAATTGCGTGACCGCCACGATGTAATTGGACGAGCCATAACTGGCCCGCATGGCATCGGTCACCTGAAAATACAGGATGCCGTCGACCTGCAACTGCGTGTTGTCACGGGTGATGCAGACTTGGCTGGGCACGTCGAGCGGGATTTCCTTCAAGCTGTGCTTGTAAGCCACGCGATCGACAAAAGGAATCAGAAAATTCAAACCCGGTGTCAGGGTGCCGAGGTATTTGCCCAAACGTTCCACCACCCAGGCATTTTGCTGGGGCACCACCTTGATGCTCTGTACGATAAAGATGCCCGCCAGGATGAGGATGACGATAGCAATTTCCATGAAATATTCCTTGTTGTAAATTCAGGTTGAAGGCCTTGCGTGGGTGGCCCTGGATATGACCCGTGTGCTTTTTACACCGGTTCGATGACCAGGTGATTGCCGCGCATTTCCTTGATCCGGAAATGTCCCGGGCCTGAAGGCTCGTTGGGATCCGCCGCAATGGCGGTCCATTGGGCACCACGAAAATTCACGCCAGCCGTACCGTCTGCATTCCATCGCACCACGTGCACCGTGTTGCCTATGTCCAGATGGACATCCGGGTTGGAACCGGCCGCCAGGGGCGCCGGGCGCTGGCTGCGGCCCCAGCGCCATGCCGCCACAGCGCCGCCGCCAATCCCAGCCGCAAGAAGCATCTGGCCTGTCAAGGCCATGCCCATTGTTGCCGCCAGTGCGCCAGCCACCAGTCCGGCGGCCAGCATCAACAGGTAAAACGTGCCTGTCATCAGTTCCACGGCGATGGCCGCGCCTGCCAGCAGCCACCAGATGCCTGCTTCGCCCATGATGTTTCCTTTTTGTCAGTGATTTGCCCTATTTTGGTCCAAATCGGCCCAGAGCAACCGGAGACACACAATACATCCTTACACTTCCCAGTCTGAAAATGTCTTTGCGCCCTGAAAAAAGGACGCCGTCAGAGATAAGCGAAAATTGTGTTTTACCCCTGCAATGAATGGCACGGATTAACTGGCCTTTTCATTGGCGATTCGCGTTTTTCTTCGTTCAACCGTTCGGGCTCAACCTGTCTATGCCTTTGAACGTTTGTCTTCATGCCCTCCGACAGGTTCTGGGCACCTTCTACTTCTGCATACGCCATGAAATTTCGCTTTCCGATTGTCATCATCGACGAAGACTTCCGTTCTGAAAACACCTCTGGCCTGGGTATTCGCGCGCTGGCCCAGGCCATTGAAAAGGAGGGCTTCGAGGTGCTGGGTGTGACCGGCTACGGCGACCTGTCGCAGTTTGCCCAGCAGCAAAGCCGTGCCAGTGCGTTCATTTTGTCGATTGACGACGAGGAATTCACGCCCGGTCCCGACCTGGACCCCGCCGTGCTGGACCTGCGCAAGTTCATTGCCGAGGTGCGCCGCAAAAACCTGGATGTGCCGATCTACGTCTATGGTGAAACCAAGACCTCGCGGCACATTCCCAACGACATCCTGCGCGAACTGCACGGTTTCATCCACATGTTCGAGGACACGCCCGAATTCGTGGCGCGCCACATCATCCGCGAAGCCAAAAGCTACCTGGAAGGCGTGCAGCCGCCTTTTTTCAAGGCCCTGCTGGACTACGCAGAAGACGGATCGTACTCGTGGCATTGCCCGGGCCATTCGGG
>JBBSRS010000050.1:0-10190 GCA_038242795.1 Burkholderiales bacterium | reverse complement strand
TTAGGCGGCTTTGAGCGTCACGAGGAAACGCAGCAAGGCATCGTCGTCGGACCAGGCGACATTGAAACGCAACCACGGGCTGGGCTCCAGATCGACTGAAAACAGGTGGCCCGGCCCGAGCAGGATGTCCTGCTCGGCCGCCTTGTAGGCCAGTTCGCCGGCGTTCTGGATGGCCGGATGGCGCGCCCACAGGAACATGCCGGCCTTGGGTTCGCAAAACAGCTCGAAGCCAACCGCCAGCAGCAGGCTGGCCAGGCGCCGCTGGCCCAGCGCCAGCCGGTCGCGCAGGGTCTTGAGGTGCTTGCGCCAGCGGCCGTCCACCAGCGCGCCGTAGGCCAGGCGCTCGGTGACTTCGGACGAGGTCAGGCCCGAGATCATCTTCAGCCGCGCCAGGTCTTCCAGCAGTTCGGGCGCGGCCGCGAGGTAGCCGGTGCGGATGTTCGGGGAAATGGTCTTGGAAAAGCTGCTGATGTAGACCACCCGCTTCAACTGGTCCAAGCTGGCCAGCGACGGGCGCGACTCGGGGTCGAGATCGGCATAGATGTCGTTTTCCACCACCACAAAATCGTACTTTTCAGCCAGCTGCAGCACCCGGTGCAGGTGCGACAGCACGGCGGTGGAGCCGGTCGGGCTTTGCATGCGTGGCTGGGTGAAGAAGACCTTGGGCCGGTGCTGGACGATGCGGGCTTCCAGTGTCTCCAGGTCGTAGCCCGCCGGGGTGCGGGGCGCGCCCACCAGCCGGGCGCCCAGAAAGCGCAGCGAGAACAGCAGGTTGGCATACCCCGGCTCGTCGACCAGCACCGCGTCGCCCGGCCGTACCAGCTGGCGCGCGGCCAGGTCCAGGCCCTGGCTGGACCCCTGGGTCAGCAGCACCTGCTCGACATTGACCACGACCTCGCGGCTGGCCAGCAGGTCGCGCACCACCTGGCGCAGCGGCAAATAGCCCTTGGGCTCGCCATAGCCGCCCAGATCGACACCTTCAGCCGCCAGGTTTCGCAGGCTGCGGCGCATGCCTTCGGTGAACAGCCAGTCGCCGGGCAGCCAGCCGCAGCCCGGTTTGCTGCGCAGCGCACGGTTTTCAAAAATGCGCCGCAGGTACCACATCGAGTCAAAACTGTACGGTCCTGATGCGCCCGGGGACAGTTCGGCCGGAATGACGCGGTTGCGCACGAAGAAGCCGGAATTGGCCTGCGACTGGAAATAGCCGAGCGCCACCAGCCGGTCATAGGCATCGACCACGGTGTAGACGCTCACGCCGTGGGCATGGGCGAAATGGCGGATGGACGGCAGCTTGGCGCCGGGGCGCAAGGCACCATCATCGACCATCTGGCGGAATCCCCCGACGATCTGGGTGACCAGCGCGACGGTTGACCGGGGATCAAGAACGAACATGGAAAGGCAGGCCCCGACAAGGGGCAAAGGGTTTGTATGTACAGGTTGTGCTGGCAGCACAGTACACCGCGCAGCAGGGGCAATCTGTATATGGTAACGCCGCACAACGGTCACTAAACTGCAGGCATAAGCTCAACAGCCGATGGCGAGCCCGGACTTCTATCACCTGAAAGGATGTTTCCCATGCACCGCGAACCTCATTTGACCAATGCCGCCCTGTTTGCCCGCCGCGAAGCCGCCATTCCGCGCGGCGTGGGCCACAGCCACCAGATCTTCATTGCGCGCGGCGAGAATGCTGAAATATGGGACGTCGAAGGCCGGCGCTTCGTCGACTTTGCCGGCGGCATTGCTGTGCTCAACACCGGGCACCGCCACCCCGCCGTGATCCAGGCGGTGAAGGACCAGCTCGACAAGTACACGCACACCTGCTTTCAGGTGCTGGCCTACGAGCCTTATATAGAGCTGGCTGAACGCATCAACGCCAAGGCGCCCGGCGACTTCCTCAAGAAAACCCTGTTTTTGACCACTGGCTCGGAAGCCGTCGAGAACGCCATCAAGATCGCCCGTGCCTCTACCGGCCGCTCGGGCGTCATCTGTTTCAGTGGCGGCTACCATGGCCGCACGCTGCTGACGCTGGCCATGACCGGCAAGGTGGTTCCGTACAAAGCCGGCTTCGGCCCGTTTCCAGCCGAAGTCTTTCACGCCACCTTTCCGAACGCGCTGCACGGCGTGACGGTCGATGACTCCATCGCGTCGGTCGAGGCGATTTTCAAGAACGACATCGAGGCCAAGCGCGTGGCCGCCATCATCATCGAGCCGGTCCAGGGCGAAGGCGGCTTCACCGTGGCGCCGCCTGAAATGCTGCAACGCCTGCGCGCCTTGTGCGACCAGCACGGCATCCTGATGATCTGCGACGAGGTGCAAACCGGCGCCGGGCGCACCGGCACCTGGTTTGCGGTGGAGCAAAGCGGTGTGGCGCCCGACCTGATCACCATGGCCAAGTCGATGGCCGGGGGCTTCCCGATTTCAGCGGTGGTCGGCCGCGCCGACGTCATGGATGCGGCCGCGCCGGGCGGCCTGGGCGGCACCTACGCCGGCAGCCCGATCGCCTGCGCCGCCGCGCTGGCGGTGCTGGACGTGTTCGACCAGGAAAACCTGTTGCAGCGCAGCCGTGATGTCGGCGACCGACTGACGGCAGCGCTCAAGGCCATGGCAGCGCGCCACGCCTGCATTGGCGACGTGCGCGGCATGGGCGCCATGGTGGCTGTCGAGTTGTTCAAAAACGGCGATGTGAAGCAGCCCGACGCCGACCTGGCCAAACGCATCACGGCCGATGCCGCGGCGCACGGCCTGATCTTGCTGACCTGCGGCACCTACGGCAACGTCATCCGCATCCTGGTGCCGCTGACCGCCAGCGACGCGTTGCTCGACGAAGGGCTGGCCATCATGGCCGCCTGCTTTGACGCCGCAGCCTGATCGGTCCATGATGCGCAGGCATGCGGTGCGACGGACGTCGTCAGTCGTTCTGGCATGGCTGTTGCACGCACGGTTTCGGCACGGCAACCGCCCTTGGCCCCTCCAGAATCAGGCCCTCTACGAATGAAAAGCAACTCCACACTGGTCAGTTTCAGCGGCGTCCAGAAAACCTACGACGGCATCCACCTGGTGGTGCGCGACCTGAACCTGGACATCCGGCAGGGCGAGTTTTTGTCCTTGCTCGGCCCTTCGGGCTCGGGCAAGACCACCACCCTGATGATGCTCGCCGGCTTCGAATCCCCCACCGCCGGTGAAATCAGCCTGAACGGTGTGCCCATTACGCGTACCCCGCCGCACAAGCGCAACTTCGGCATGGTGTTCCAGAACTACGCCCTGTTTCCGCACATGACGCTGGCCGAGAACATCGCCTATCCGCTGACGGTGCGCAAGCTGCCCAAGGCGGAACGCGAAGCCAAGGTGCTGCAGGCGCTGGACATGGTGCAGCTTGGCAAGATGGGCGGCCGCTACCCAGGCCAGCTTTCAGGCGGCCAGCAGCAACGCGTGGCCCTGGCCCGGGCGCTGGTGTTTGACCCGCAGCTGGTGCTGATGGACGAACCCTTGGGCGCGCTCGACAAGCAGTTGCGCGAGCACATGCAGATTGAACTCAAGGCGCTGCACCGCCGGCTGGGCGTGACGTTCGTGTATGTCACCCACGACCAGACCGAGGCCCTGACCATGTCCGACCGCGTGGCCGTGTTCAACGACGGCGCGATCCAGCAAATCGACGTGGTGGGCAATTTGTATGAAGCCCCGCTCAACCGTTTTGTGGCGGGCTTTGTCGGCGACAGCACGGTGCTGCAGGCCGAAGTGACCCGTCTGGACGGCGCGCATTGCGAGGTTCGCCTGCCGGGCGGCATCCTGCTGCGCGGCCTGAATGTCAATGCTTGCGGCGTTGGCGACACGGTGCAGTGTGGCACCCGGCCTGAACGCCTGAAGATTGCCGAAACCGCTGGCAGCAACACCTTTCAGAGCAAGGTGCTGGACGTCATCTATTTTGGCGACCACCTGCGCCTGCGCTGCGCGCTGCCCGGCCAGCCGGACGCGACCATCAAGATGCCGCTGGGCCACCACCAGCTGCCCGAACCGGGACAGACCATCCATGTGCATGCACCGGTCGAACACCTGCGCATGTACCGTTGAGCTGCGCCCTGCCTCATCTGACCCGTTTTCTTTCACCCTCGCCAACCTCGCACCAAAGGAATCCCCGATGAAACTCAAGCCCCTGATCATTGCCATTGCAGCCGGTGTCTGCCTGCCGGCGCTGGCCCAAAGCCAGTTGACCGTGGTCAATTTCGGCGGCGCCAATGGCGCCGCCCAGAAAAAAGCCTATTTCGAGGCCTTCGAGAAAGCAGGCGCCGGCAAGATCCAGCAGGTCGAATACAACGGCGAGCAGGCCAAGATCAAGGCCATGGTCGAAGCCAAGAAAATCACCTGGGATGTGGTCGAGGTCGAAAGCCCGGACGTGAACCGTGGCTGCGACGAAGGCCTGTTTGAAAAAATCGACTGGTCCAAGGTGGGCAATAAGGCCGACTTCCAGCCTGCTGCCGTGCATGAATGCGGCGTCGGCACCTTTATCTGGTCCACCGTCATGGCCTACGACGCCGACAAGCTCAAGACCGCGCCGGTCACCTGGGCTGATTTCTGGAACACCCAGAAATTCCCCGGCAAGCGCGGCATGCGCAAGGGCGCACGCTACAACCTGGAATTCGCGCTGATGGCCGATGGCGTCAAGACCGCCGATGTCTACAAGGTGCTGGCGAGCAAGGACGGCGCCGACCGCGCCTTCAAGAAGATGACCGAACTCAAGCCAAACATCCAGTTCTGGGAAGCCGGCGCGCAGCCACCGCAGTTCCTGGTCGCCGGCGATGTGGCCATGACCACCGCCTACAACGGCCGCATCGACGCCGCCCAGCGCGAAGGCAAGAACCTGCAGATCACCTGGACCGGCGGCATCTACGACCTGGACTACTGGGTCATGCCCAAGGGCGGCACCAACAAGGACCTCGCGCTGAAATTCATCAGCATGGCGTCCAGCCCGGATGCGCAGGCCGAGTACGCCCGCAACATTTCGTATGGCCCGACCAACAACAAGGCCCTGGCCAAGCTCGATGCCAAGGTGCTGGCGCTGCTGCCGACGTCACCGGCCAACAGCAAGGACGCGCTGCAGTTCAACATCTCCTTCTGGGCCGACCAGGGTGAAGCGCTTGAAAAGCGTTTTGCGGCATGGTCTGCCCAATAGGCACCGTTTGACGCATAACGGATAACGGATCAAGGACCCCTGCAATGAACGCAACGGCTTCGGCTTCCCTTCCCCTGATGCCTTTGGCAGCCGATAGCACCGGACCGGCGCTGGCCGCCCAGTTGCGCCGGGTGGAACGCCGCAAGCAACTGCGCGCCATTGCCTTGACCCTTCCGCTGCTGATCTTCCTGGCGGTCACCTTCCTCGTGCCGCTGGGCGCCCTGCTGGTCAGGGCGGTTGAAAACCCCGAAGTCGCCGGCACCCTGAGCCGCACTGGCGATGCGCTGGCCGGCTGGGACCGCAAGGCCGCTCCGCCCGATGCCGCCTATGCGGCGTTGCTGGCCGACCTGGCGGCGATTCCCGAAACCGCGCAAGCCGGCGTGCTGGCGCGGCGCCTGAACAGCGAAGTCAGCGGCGCCCGGTCGCTCATCATGGGCACCTACCGCGCCCTGCCGCTGGGCACAGGCCTCAGCCCGGTCGAGGCGAAAGACAAACTGCTGGCCCAGGACCCGCGCTGGGCCGAACTGCCCTACTGGTGGGCGATTGCCAAAAACAGCTCGCGCTGGACCCCCGACTACCTGCTGGCCTCCGTTGACTTGAAACGCGATGCGCAAGGCCAGGTCGTTCGGGTCGGTGCCCAGGAAGCCGCCTTCAGCGACATCCTGGTTCGCACTTTTTCCATCAGCGCGGTGGTCACGCTGATCTGCATTTTGCTGGGCTATCCGCTGGCCTACTGGCTGGCCTCGCTGAACGAACGCCGCGCCAACCTGATGATGATCCTGGTGCTGCTGCCCTTCTGGACCTCGGTGCTGGTGCGCATCGCCGCCTGGATCGTGCTGCTGCAGACCAACGGGCTGGTCAACCGCTTTTTGATGTTCACCGGCCTGACCGGCGAGCCGGTGCCGCTGCTGTTCAACCGGCTGGGCGTCATCATCGCCATGGTGCACATCCTCCTGCCCTTCATGATCCTGCCGCTCTACAGCGTGATGAAGTCGGTGCCCGGCAACTACGTGCGGGCCGCCGTGTCGCTGGGCAGCACGCCGCTGGCCGCATTTTTCCGCGTCTATGTGCCGCAAACCTATCCCGGCGTGGCCGCCGGCGGCCTCTTGGTGTTCATCACCTCGATTGGCTACTACGTCACGCCGGCGCTGCTGGGTGGCCCGGCCGACCAGATGCTGAGCTACTACGTCGCCCAGTACACCAACGTGGACGTGAACTGGGGCATGGCCTGCGCGCTGGGCTCGGTCCTGCTGGTCACCACCTTGCTCCTGTATGGCGTGTACCGCCGCTTTGCCAAAGCCGAACTGAGCCTGGGCTGAACCCACCATGAAACTTGCTGCCGTTCCTGTTTTCCCTGCCTACTACACGCTGCTCGACAAGCTGGGCTGGTACGGCCTTCGCGTGCTGTGCGGCGCGGTGCTGGTGTTCCTGCTGCTGCCGATCATCGTCATCATTCCGCTGTCGTTCAGCAGCTCGTCCTTCCTGTCGTACCCGATTCCGGGCTGGTCGCTGCGCTGGTACCAGGAAATGTTTGCCTCCAGCGACTGGGCGCGCGCCACGCGCAACAGCTTTATCGTGGCACCGCTGGCCACCTTGCTGGCCACGGGGCTTGGCACGATGGCCGCCGTCGGCCTGGCACGCACGCAGTTTGCCGGCAAGGGACTGCTCACAGCGCTGCTGATCTCGCCGATGGTCGTTCCCATCGTCGTGGTCGGCGTCAGCACCTACCTGTTTTTTGCACAGATCGGGTTGTCCGACTCATACACCGGGTTGGTGCTGGTGCATGCCGCTTTGGGCGCGCCGTTTGTGGTCACCACCGTCATGGCGACGCTGCAGGGCTTCAACCAGAACCTGGTCAAGGCCAGCCTCAGCCTGGGCGCCGGGCCCCTGCAGACCTTCTTCCGGATCACGCTGCCGGTGATTGCGCCTGGCGTGATCTCGGGTGCGCTATTTGCCTTTGCCGTCTCGTTCGACGAAGTGGTGGTCACGCTGTTTCTGGCCGGCCCGACCCAGACGACGCTGCCGCGCCAGATGTTCACCGGCATCCGCGAAAACATCTCGCCCACGATTGCCGCCGTGGCCACCCTGCTCATCCTGTTCACCGCCTGCCTGATGATGACGCTCGAATGGCTGCGCGGACGGGCAAAAAAATAGTGGAATGGCGCTGAACCGGCCTGGCCGCTTTTTGCTATTTAATCGATAGCTGCCGGCGCTTGCTGCACCTGCGCAAGACACGGTTTTTATGCTTTATATTTGTTTTCCAGGCTGCGTCCAGGGTTCCCCGGCGCCCGACTTGTTAAAGAATGGAGTCCCATGACCTTCAACCAACCTTTGAGCGGCAACGCCATGCCGCGTTTCGGCGGCTGGGCCAGCATGATGCGGCTGCCGATGCAGAGCGAAGCCCACGGCCTGAACGCGGGTTTCATCGGCATTCCGCTGGACATCGGCACCAGCCACCGGCCCGGCGCGCGCTTCGGCCCCCGGCAGATCCGCGCCGAATCCAGCCTGATCCGCCCCTACAACATGGCCACCGGCGCCGCGCCTTTCGATGCGCTGCAGGTGGCCGACCTGGGCGATGTGGCGATCAACACCTACAACCTGCAAAAGTCGGTCGAGATCATCGAGGCGCACTACCGGCCCGTCATCGACACCGGCTGCATCCCGCTGACCCTGGGCGGCGACCACACCATCGTCCTGCCCATCCTGCGCGCCCTGGCCCGCAAGCACGGGCCGGTGGCGCTGGTGCATGTCGATGCGCATGCCGACGTCAACGACGACATGTTCGGCGAACGCATCGCCCACGGCACGCCCTTTCGCCGGGCGGTGGAAGAAGGGCTGCTGCAAGGCAGCAAGGTCTGGCAGATCGGCCTGCGCGGCACCGGCTATGGCGCCGACGACTTCGACTGGCCGCGCGAGCAGGGCTTCACCGTGGTGCCGGCGCACGAGGTCTGGTACCAGTCGCTCGCGCCGTTGATGGCCCGGGTGCGCGAAGCCATCGGCCAGGCGCCGTGTTACCTGAGTTTTGACATCGATGGCATCGACCCGTCATTTGCCGGCGGCACCGGCACGCCCGAGGTCGGCGGCCTGAGCGTGCCGCAGGCGCTGGAGATCAGTCGCGGCTGCCGTGGCCTGAACCTGGTCGGCACCGACCTCGTCGAGGTGTCACCGCCCTACGACACCTCCGGCAACACGGCCCTGCTGGGTGCGAACCTGCTGTATGAAATGCTGTGCGTGCTGCCCGGCGTTCACTACCGGTAACACCCTCCCGCCACACGCAGCTGCTTCGCGCGGTATCCTTGTCGGTTGATTCCGACCTTTCAGCCACCTCCCTTTTCGGCAGCGGCCAGCCCTTCAGAAAGAACACTCATGGACATGAAAACCTCCCCCCTCTCGCTGCTCAACGACCCCAGCCTGCTCAAGACCGACTCACTGGTCAATGGCGAGTGGCTGGCCGGTGCTTCGCGGTTTGATGTGTACGACCCGTCCAATGGCCAAAAGCTGGCCGACGTGGCCAACCTGGGAACGGACGATGCCGAAGCGGCGATCGCCGCCGCCAACGCTGCCTGGCCCGCCTGGCGCAGCAAGACCGGCAAGGAGCGCCACGCCATTTTGATGAAGTGGTTCCAGCTCTTGATGGCCAACCAGGAAGACCTGGCCCGCATCATGACCGCAGAGCAAGGCAAGCCCTTCGCGGAAGCCAAGGGCGAAGTGGCCTACGGTGCCAGCTTTGTCGAGTGGTTTGCCGAGGAAGCCAAGCGCGTCAACGGCGAGACCCTGCCGCAGTTTGACAACAACCGCCGCCTGACGGTGCTCAAGCAGCCCATCGGCGTGTGCGTTGCCATCACGCCCTGGAATTTCCCCTTGGCCATGATCACCCGCAAGGTCGCGCCCGCAATGGCCGCCGGCTGCACGGTCGTCATCAAGCCGGCCGAGCTCACGCCGCTCACCGCACTGGCGGCGGTCGAGCTGGCCGTCCGCGCCGGCGTGCCTGCGGGCGTGCTGAACATCCTCACGACCGACGACAGCGCGGCCGTCGGCCAGGTGGTGTGTGCCAGTGCCGGGGTGCGCCACATCAGCTTCACCGGCTCCACTGAGGTGGGCCGCATCCTGATGGCGCAAAGCGCGCCGTCGATCAAGAAGCTGGCGCTGGAGCTCGGCGGCAATGCGCCGTTCATCGTGTTCGACGATGCCGACATCGACTCGGCTGTCGAAGGCGCCATGGCCAGCAAGTACCGCAATGCCGGCCAGACCTGCGTCTGCGCCAACCGCATTTATGTGCAGGAAGGCGTGTACGAGCAGTTCGTCAGCAAGTTTGCGGAGAAGGTCAAATTGCTCAAGGTCGGCAACGGCTTCGAGGATGGCGTGGGCCAAGGACCGCTGATCGAGGACTCGGCGATTGAAAAGGTCCAGCGCCATGTGCAGGACGCGCTGGCCAAGGGCGGCAAGCTGCTGGTCGGTGGGCACAAGCTTGAAGGCCAGTTCTTCGAGCCGACGGTCATTTCAGAAGCGACGGCCGACATGCTGTGCGCCAAGGAAGAAACCTTCGGCCCGTTTGCGCCGGTGTTCCGCTTCAAGCTGGAGCAGGAAGCGATTGATGCAGCCAACAACACCGAATTCGGCCTGGCCAGCTATTTCTACAGCCGCGACATCGGCCGCATCTACCGCGTCGCCGAAGCGCTCGAATACGGCATGGTCGGCATCAACGCCGGCGTGATCGCCACCGAGCATGTGCCCTTTGGCGGCGTCAAGCAGTCCGGCCTGGGCCGCGAAGGCTCTACCCACGGCATGGAAGAGTACCTGGAGATGAAATACCTTTGCATGGGCGATATCCAGAAGTGATTCAGCAGGGGCAATTTAAAAAGCGATCGGGCTGTCGGAATGCGCTTTTATAATCCGGCTGCAACGCGGGTGTAGTTCAATGGCAGAACTTTTGCTTCCCAAGCAAATAGCGTGGGTTCGATTCCCATCACCCGCTCCAGATCACCGTGTCACCTGGCTTCAAGCCATATCGAAACCCGCTTGG